>JAJYIX010000040.1 GCA_021789865.1 bacterium | reverse complement strand
CAAGGATATCCTCCTGGAATTTAACGATCCGCAGATCGAAGCCTCGGTGGATAAGCTTGATTTCGGAGGCAGGATCAACAGCTACAGCGGCGATTACCTTCATATAAACAACGTCAATTTCGCCGGCGCCAAGTCCAATCTATTCGTGACCGAAAATATCGAAAGCGATGCGACCTCGGGAAGCGACGGATTGATCACAAGGACGGTGACGGTAAAATACAAGAATCCTTACCCGCCCTCGGACTGCAATCTGGAAAGAGGCAATCTATGTTTGAACGCAATCCTCCGCAACTGGGTCAGGCTTTACGTGCCTCAGGGATCCAAGCTCATTAGCTTTCAAGGTTCAATGAAAGCGGTCCAGACCTATGACGAACTAGGTAAGACCGTATTTGAGGGATTCTTGGAAGTGCCTACCCAAGGTACGGCTTCGATAATCGTCAAATATACTCTGCCAAAGAGTTTGTCCAACCAAAAGTATTCCCTGATGATCCAAAAACAACCGGGAATTGAAAGTCAGGGACTGGTGGTCAAATACAACAATCAAGTCCTTTTCGACGGCAATCTCATCCAGGACCAGATATTCAAGTTATGAGGAAAAGTTACAAGACGGAAGCGTTCGTTCTCAAAAAAAGACCGCTTCTTAAAAGTGATTTATTCGTCAGCCTTTTTACCGAAAAACTTGGTCTCATCAAGGTCTTCGCTCCGGGAATAAAAAAAATCACCAGCAAAAGGGTTTCGATACTCGAAACAGGCAATTTGATAAAAACGGAGTTAAGCCAAAAGGACAACTTCTTCTATCTATCCGAAGTCAGCCTCGTATCGGGATTCACTTCGATAAAAGATTATCGAGACAAAATGAATACGTATTACGTCTTTCTTTTTGTCCTCGCAAAAATCCTTCCCGAAGAGGCGGCGGAAGAAAAGATTTTCAAGCTTTTCAAATCATTTTTAGTCGAATTATCAAGTCAAACGGGTCACAGCTTGCCCATTTTGACTCGCTATTTGAATCAGGTTTTGAAAGTTCTGGGGTATTTAGAAAAAGACTTGACAGAATATGAGATTACTCCCTTTATTGAAGACTTAATCAACGAAAAACTGCCCGACTTTAATATATAATGATTGATATGGAAATAATGGAAAAAATCGTTTCTCTTTGCAAAAGGCGTGGAATAATTTTTCCCGGGAGTGAGATATATGAAGGCATCACCGGTTTTTGGGACTACGGGCCAGTCGGCGTCGAAATGAAAAACAATTTGAAAAGGGAATGGTGGAAATACATGGTTTACGGTCGGGAAGACGTCGTCGGATTGGATGCGGCGATCGTCATGAATCCAAAGGTGTGGGAGGCCTCGGGTCACGTAAAGTCGTTCGTCGATCCGTTGGTTGAATGTAAAATTTGCCACCAAAGATTTAGATCCGACAAAAAATCGGAGATAGACGCTCACGAAAAATTACATAAAGACGAAAAAGTCGACTGGACCGAGCCCAAGATGTTTAATATCTTGACTGAAGTATATTTGGGTGTGACCGAACCGAAGCAGAAAGCTTATCTCCGTGGTGAAATCACCCAAGGTGTATTTGTCAATTTTAGAAACGTCGTCGATTCGACGAGAGTGAAAATCCCTTTTGGCATAGCGCAAATAGGCAAAGCGTTCCGCAACGAAATCACCCCCGGAAATTTTACCTATCGTTCGCGCGAGTTTGAGCAGATGGAACTAGAATATTTTATAAAACCGAATGAAGAAGAAGGAAAACGTTGGTTTTCCAAATGGAAAGAAACACGTCTTGAGTGGTATAAAAGTCTCGGAATAAATGAAAAAAACTTGAGGTTCAGGGATCATGAGGTGGACGAGCGGGCTCACTACGCGCGTTTTGCCACCGACATAGAATATATGGCTCCATTTGGATGGAGTGAATTTGAAGGCATTCATCATCGCGGAGACTGGGATCTTTCCCGTCACAAACTGACTTATAAAGACAGCGAAACCGGCGAGGAATACACGCCGTGGGTCATCGAAACGTCCGGCGGCGTCGACCGTGCCTTTCTTTTTTTTCTGATCGACTCTTATCGTGAAGAAGAAAAAAGGATTTTCTTGAAACTTCATCCAAAATTGGCGCCCGTAAAGGCGGCTGTTTTCCCGCTCGTCCGCAATAAGGAGAATATCGTCGCTAAGGCAAAGGACGTCTATAAAATGCTCAAAAGCCATTTCGTGACCGCTTTCGACGATCGGGGCAATATCGGAAAAAGATATTTGGCCCAGGATGAAATCGGGACGCCTTATTGTGTTACAATTGACTATCAGACCCTAGAAGACGGGACGGTAACGATTCGTGATCGGGATACCACTAAACAGGAACGAATAAAAATCGACGAATTGGTTGGGACAGTTAGTAAAGTTTTATAAGTTATTTAGAAAACATGAAGATCAACAAGAAATATCTTTATATCGGCGGAGCCGTTTTGGTGGTATTAATTGTTTTGTTGACCGTATTTATCGGCAAAGGCAAATCGTCAAACTCGACTCAGGGGGCTAATTCGCTTCCGACTCAAGAGGTAATCCCTACCATTGACAGTTCAGTCAAAGTCGACTTTAGCGTTTCATCTGACAAACATTGGGTGACTCTCGCGGTCCAGAATATTCCCCAGACGACGACCAGTCTTGATTATGAACTTTCTTATGAAACCGGTTCGAAAGGTTTACAGGGCGTCATCGGTAACGCCGACGTGACCGGTAAAGACAGTTTGGAAAAAAAGATAGCGCTGGGTACGGCTTCGTCGGGTGTCTATACATGGCACGACGTCGTCGGCAATATTAAGTTGACGTTAAGATTTACCGGCGACTACGGCCAAAAGGTATTTGAAAAAGAATACGGACTTTAATCGAATATCAGTTTAAATTTTAATTAGGAAGGGGTGGTTATATTTAATGCCAATAATAAAATCAGCGAAGAAAAAGATGAGGAAAGACAAGAAAAAAACCGTCGCCAATAAAAAATATGTCGACGCTTTCAAAACCAGTTTAAAGAAAATCAAAAAAGGAGGTCCGGGCATCTCTGGAATATTGAAAAAATTCTATTCTCAAGTTGATCGCGCCGTTCGGGAGAAAGTTATTCATAAAAATAAGGGGAATCGACTTAAATCGAGGGCGGCTCGGTACAAGTCGAAATCATGAAGTATAAAATAAACTTAATTCCAGCCAAAGAAACTCCACTCGTGGAGCGGCTTGTTTATTTTTCCCTGAATTATCTGAGGTACATCATCGTCATTACCCAGCTGGTCGTCGTTGGTGTATTTTTTTATCGATTCCAGATAGATCAAAATATCATCGACCTGAAAGACGCCGTCGATCAAAAAAATGAGATTGTTAAGATAGTCTTGCCTTTACTTAACGAAGCGAGTCGAATCGACATTAAATCAAAGGCGATAGGCGATATTTTGAAAAAACAGTCAAATTTTTCGGCGATGAATCGATACTTTATTTCAGTATTTCCCGACGCATTGACTTTGGATAATATGGACGTCACGGGCGACGAAATAAAGGTTTCGGGTAGCGCAACCGACGCTCAGTCGTTGCAGGATTTTTATTTATTATTGAAAAAGGACCAAAAATTCGCGACGGTAAATCTTCAAAATATCAAAAGATCGGACGTCGGTTATGATTTCCAACTCGATTTGACAGGTTTCAAGAATTAATATGGACAGACTCGAATTTCCAAAAAATATATTTAACAAAAAAACTAGGGATTATTCCTTCGCTATCCTTTTCTTTCTTGTTTTTTCGATGTTTATTGTCTTTGCCATCAAACCGTCTTTAACAACAGCATTTTCTCTCAAAAAAGAAGAGAGTGATCTGACCCAAATAAACGATCTTTACGAAAGCAAGATAAGCAATATTACCGACATTCAAAATCAACTAGAAACCAATCGTGACAATCTGTATCTTCTGGATGAAGCCGTATCCAAGACTCCGCAGGTCAATAAAATCGTCGAAGACATCGTCAGCATCGCCAACTCCGATAATCTCGTCATAAAAAGAGCCGGTGTCGACGACGTCAATCTTATAAAAAGTCCGAAGTCTTTGAACGACATCGTTTTCACTTTGGAAGGTCAGGGAAGTTTTGATAATCTGAATAAGTTCATTAAAGACTTATTTATGCAGCGAAGATTAAAAACAATTGAAGAAATGAAGATATCCAAAGACAATTTGTCAACCAGTTCCGCCAATTTACAGATTCAGTTAAAAATCGACGGATATTATCTATGAACAGAAAAGAACTTTTTTTATTGTCGATTGGTGTATTTCTGACAGTCGTCGCATGGCTTACCGCCGACATTTACAATGCGGCCACCCAGCAGAAAATTAAAAGTAAAACAGCGATACCGACGTTGCAAAGGTACCAAATCAATCAAGGAATATTAAATAATTTGAAGCAAAAGACGAACTAAATGATTTACTCCGATTTGTATACTAAAAACCAAACGAAAATCCCGTCGATATTGGCATATGGGCTGATAGTGTTTTTGGTCGTTTTTTTTACGTGGGTTTTTAGCAATAAACCAAATTATTCGAAAGCCGCTTTGACCAAAGTCAGACAAGTCGAGGTCACCAACGTTTCACCGGTACAGGTAACAATATACTGGGAAAGTAATCAAAAAGAGCCGGGTTGGGTAGTCTTCGGAACGAACCGGAACAATGTCGTAAATGTCCAGGTGGACGATCGCGATGCCGGATCAACAAAAAACTCTTACCTCAACCATTTGGTGACGTTAAAAAACCTGGACGATAATCGAAAGTATTATTATAAAATAATTTCCGGCGACAAACTGGTCGAGTCTCCGGACGGCGGCCCCTTCAGTTTCCAGACGCCCTCTTCGACTTCCCTCATCCAATCCGGGAACGTCAGTCCGGCTTACGCGCCGTCGGTCCAGTACTCCAATGGTTCACCGGTCGAAGATGCCATTGTCCTTTTGACAGTCAACGGTCCGAAGGAGCAGTTTTTTCCGCTTTTGACGACAACCAAGTCTCCCGATGGAAGCTTTCTTATACCTCTCAACACTTTTTACAACGAAAACACTTTGACTCAGCAGACTTTACCGGGTTCACAGAATGTTACTTTGCAGATTATCGACCAAGAGGGCCAACAGTACACCGTTTTGGCGACGATTTCACAACTGTCGCAACTCTCGACTTTGCAGTTTAAAAATGGTGGAACCTACGTATTCGGGTCGGACAAGGCGACTCAAAAAGTTCTGGGAGCGGAAACTTCGGTCAAACCGCAAAAATCGCCGGCACAAATTGACATTATCTATCCTGAGGAAAACGCTCTCATTCCCGGTCTTAATCCGCTCATTAAGGGGACGGCTTTGCCGGGTAGTTCCGTTTCAATATCCGTCCATTCGAAAGAATCCTACTCCGCGGTCGTCGTCGCGGACAGCAAAGGAAACTGGAGTTATGTCCTTCCGCAGAATCTGTCGTTGGGGAACCATGTCATCACAATACAATCGAAAGACAGCGCCGGTCAGCTAATCACCGTAAAAAGGAATTTCACTCTTATTGCCAACGGCAACGAAGGCAAAGTTTTGGGTGTCGCCAGTTCCGAAGCGACCATAACGCCGACGTTACCGCCCAGTCCGACTCCAACCGTCTATATTCCAATTACCTCAACAATTGCTCCGACTAGTAGTCCACCGGTGACCGGTGAGACTGATAATTTACCGGCCTTTGGAGGTATGTCATTAATCATTGTCGGCCTGGGACTAATTCTTGTATATTGAATCTATGGATATTTTAAGCATCTTAGGGTACGTCAATAAATTCAGTCTGGTAGCATTTGTCATTACCGTGTTGATACTTGGCTTTCAGATATATCAGTTTAAAACCGACTCCAAGAAAAACACTAAGGCACCTGAAGTACCCGATTTCAATGATAAAGCATCGGTCCCAACCCTCAATTACACCAGATTAAATCTTGTTGCTGAGCCGAAAAAAACTTTTACAAAATCAAGTTTTGATCAAAGTTTGGTCGTCCTCATCGCTTTGACCATACTGGTCGTGATCGTCCTCGTCCTTTCCCTGATCATAAGAAAAAATACAAGCATTTCCCAGGTTCCGCCGAGTCCTCAGGTTCAACTCGTCAGTTCGTCAGGAATAAAGGTCTACGGTCCCACCGGCCAGGAGATGACCCAAAGCGAGGAAAGTTCTTTGCAGCCGGGAGACAACATCACGATTGGTATAGTTAAGACCAATGATCCGAATATCGACATGGCGCGTATCAAATTGAACGAAGCCAGCTGGTCGGCTGCGGATATTACGACAGCCTTTGACAACTCCAAAAATATTTATTATAAAGAATTTACCATTGCCTCCGACGAATCGTCTTTAAGAATAGACGCGGAACTTCATTCCAAAAAAGACGGTTGGTTGGGGAATTGAAAATATGAAACAAAACACGATAAAAATGATTCTTATAGGTGTGATCGTCGTCGGCATCCTGACGACCGGAATCGTTATCGTCAACAAATTTATATTATCTGGATCGGCTTCGCCTACCAATGTCCCGGTAACCGTCAAAACCGAAAATAAAACGTATTCCGACGTCGTCAATTTGGCTCAAAATAACACCGCCACCGCCTCATCGACGCCGACACCCGATTTGACCGCGACGATGACGCTCCAAGCTTCACCGACCGATACGCCGGTCCCGTCACCAACCGAAATCGTTCTTTCCGACGTCACTCCGCCTTTATCGAGTCCGACGGCCGACGTCGCCGCCGTCACTTCGCCGTCACCAACGGCAACGACTTTGACGCAGTTACCGACGACCGGCAATTTTAACGCCACGTTTTTAATCGTGGCGACCTCTTTCACATTTATATTCTTTGCTTTCGTTTTATGAATGATTTGAATAACAAACAGAAACAAGCGGTTGAAGCCGCTATCGGCCCATCGGTGGTACTAGCCGGCGCCGGCAGTGGTAAAACGCGCGTCTTGGTCTCCAAGGTCGTAAATCTGATAATAAATCATTCGGTTGACCCAAAAAATATATTGATGATTACATTTACCAACAAAGCCGCTTCGGAAATGAAATCAAGGATCGGAGCGTATCAGTTGGGATTCGTCGGTACTTTTCATTCGTTTTGCGTCAGGATTTTACGCATCGAAAGGGAACTGGCTGGCTTGACCAAAGACTTTGTGATATACGATGACAACGATCAACAACAACTGATGAAAAGTCTTTTGAAAAGGATGGGAATTGATAAGAAATTCACCGCTTCCTATTTTTTAAATCGGATATCAGCCGCCAAAAATCAGCTCATTAAACCCGAGCGATATTTGGAAGTCTTTTCCGATAATTCGGCCGCTGAAACAGCCCTCGTCTATCGGGAATATCAAAAACAGCTTAAAAAAAATCAAGCGGTGGATTTTGACGACCTGATCATGGATGTCGTTGATTTGTTTCAAAAAAACCAAATTGTTCTGAAAAAATATCAGGATAAATATCGATATATTTTAGTTGACGAGTTTCAAGACACCAACTTTGCCCAATATCTTCTGACGAAACTACTTGGTCGCGAGTACCGAAACGTCACCATCGTCGGTGATTTTTCCCAAAGTATTTATTCGTGGAGAGGGGCGGAAATCAAAAATTTGGAAAAATTTCAAAACGATTTTACCGGCGTAAAAATCTTTCAACTTGAAGAGAACTATCGTTCGACTCAAAACATTCTTGATTTTGCGTATCGGGTAATATCAAAGAATCAGACTCATCCCATTTTACAGTTGTACACGAAAAATAAAAGTGGTGAAGAGGTTACATTTTACCAAGCCGATAGCGAGGAAGAAGAGGCAATATATATCGTTTCGACTATAGAGTCTTTTAAAAATATCTATCGGTACCAGGACTGTACGGTCTTATACCGCACCAATGCCCAGTCACGCGCTATTGAGGAGGTATTTCTCCACTGGGGAGTGCCATATGTGCTGATCGGCGGAGTAAGGTTTTACGAACGCAAGGAAATAAAGGACATTCTCTGCTATCTGAGGTTGTTGGTCAACCCTCTCGACGAAGTTTCACTTGAACGAGTTAAAAAAATAGGGAAAAAGCGTTTTGATGACTTCAAAAGATATTACGACGCCAATCACGACAAGACCGGGGTCAAACCGACCGATAATTTAATCGAAGAGCTTTTCCAGTCAACAGGTTATCTCAAACTGTACGATGTCAACGACGAGGAAGATTTTACCAGGTTGGAAAACATTAAGGAACTAAAGTCGGTCGCCGTGGCTTTTCCAAAATTAACCGATTTTTTGGAGCAGGTCGCATTGGTCGAATCGGAATACTCGGCCGGTGAAAAAGACGGTCGGTCGAAAGACGGCGTAAAGCTGATGACTCTTCATCAAGCCAAGGGGCTCGAGTTTCCAGTCGTTTTCATAACGGGTCTCGAAGAGGGAATACTTCCCCACAGCCGATCGATGGATGACCTTTATTCTTTGGAAGAAGAAAGAAGACTTTTTTACGTCGGTATAACCCGGGCGATCAGAAAGCTTTATGTTACTTACGCTAAAAGAAGATTCATTTTCGGAAGAAGGAGCGACTCGATTAAATCAAGATTTATTGAAGAATAACCACGTTCCAAATCTCCAAATACTATATAATATCCATATGTTCAAGGACAGAACCGGTAAAGCTCTCTCCCTCGGGGAAATCTATGCGAAATCGATAAACCGTTTGATCAATGTTTTTCTAGAACTGGAAATTTTTTTGCTTCATTTAGTCGGTTGTGTTCCATCCCATTCATTTAGACGTTTTTTTTATAAAATCGCCGGAATAAAAATCGGTAAGGGATCGGTCGTTCATACGAAAGTCAGATTTTATGATCCGAGAAACATCGTGGTCGGAGAGGATGCGATAATCGGCGAAGGGTCAATTCTGGACGGGCGAGCCAAGCTGATAATCGGCAATCACGTCGACATTGCCTCGGAAGTGATGATATACAACTCTCAACACAACATCGAAAGCCCCAATTTTGAGGCCGAAGACGAACCGGTGGTAATCGAGGATTACGTCTTTATTGGTCCGCGAGCGATCATTCTCCCTGGAGTCAAACTCTGCAAAGGATCGATAATTGCCGCCGGAGCCGTCGTTACCAAAGATGTTCCGCCCTATGCCGTCGTCGGTGGAGTTCCCGCCAAGATAATAGGCGAAAGGAAAAATAAGAATCTTCATTATAAGCTGGGGAGAGCGAGACTATTTAGATAATTTGGGAATTCAAGAATTTGGTTTGGATTCCCGTTTAAACGGGAGTGGCGGAAAAAATTAATCCGAAGTTCCGACTAAAAACGACGCTTGCCAAGGCTGGTAAACCGAGTAAAACGTTTCGTTTATCAAGGTATTCCCTCCATTTTTGACTTGATATAGGAACGAAGCCTTCGCTCCGGAGGCGGCAAAGTCCACTTGCTTGACGACGCCTTTTTTTAAAGTCGGATCGTCCTGATATTTTGGAGGAGGTGCCGGTATTTGATCCCAAAGGGCAAAATTGGAAATGGTCGCCACTCGGCCGTCCTTTTTGCCATAAAGTTTGAAATAAAGGAGGTTTTTTGCTTGGTCAATTTCGGTCTCGATGAGAATCGCCGCCGGAGTGTCGTTTTTTACTTTCAAGTCGACAGTTGGAGAAAAAATTGTCGCATCAAGTCCAACCGGAGCGTCATTTTCATAATAATGCACCCGGTATGCATGCGCATGGCGTTCGATTATGGGCAGTCCAGCGTTCAGGGCAGCACGGAAAAATGTCGTTGATACTTGGCAGACGCCTCCGCCGTCACCAAGGACAGTCTTTCCCTCTTTTATTATATAAGCTTGGTCATACCCAGAGGACGCCGAGATATCCCCTATGGTCTGGTCGAAAGAAAACGTCGTGTCTTTAGGGATCAAGACACCATCGAATTTTGAAGCGGCTAAAATGATATTGTGAATGCGACCGACATCGGAACCGGTATAGTCAGAGACACCTTCGGCGATCTCCTCCTCGATACCGAAACCGTTTGCTTGGGAAAGGGTCACTTGGGGAGTGATGGTTTTACCGACGAGAGAAAGTTTTGTCCTGAAATGCCCGGTTTTTATATCGTTTAAATTAGATAGGAATTCGTCCATAAATTGTTTTGACTGGATTTGGAGGCCGTATGTCTCCTTTCTGAAATTAGAAACCCGACCGTTCTCAAAAGTGAAAAGGGCATTTTGCGCCGGCTTGTTGTATATCCCTTCTTCTTGCGTCAAAAAATCTCGGACAGGACCGTCTTTAAAGCTGATTTCGCTTTGAAAGTTATACTTTTTGAGTCTAAAAATTGAAGTCACGAGCTCGGCCAGTCGGGAAGTAAGCTTGGTATTGCGGCCGATGAAATAGGCCTGATCGGCCGCCGTCTCGCCGTCGTATTTAATACCTAAAGCCTGAGCGGAAAAAGTCGCCACCGGTTGGTTTTTATAATATGCGTAAAATTTTATTTGTTCGAGCGCACGACTTTTGTCGTTAAAATACTTGATGACCTGGCCTTTTGTTTGTCCGGAAAACCCGACGCCGTCGATATATACGTTGGGAAGAATTTTACCGGAATAGTTTTTTTGCATCGAATAAACGTAATAGAAGCCGACCAAAAAAAATGAAGCAACAGCAAGCGCAAAGAGTAATATTTTTGTCTTCATTTTTTTGCTATTATTAATTCTGGAGAATTGTTCTTATCTTTATGGAAGATAATAGTGAAAATAAAAAAGAAAATCAAATCGATTCGACTCCTTTAATGGAAAGTATTCCGGTCGAAAACGAGCCAGTGGTCGAAGAGGTCGCCCCGGAAGTCGATAATCCTTCGGCTGTCGAATCTCCGCCGGATAATCCGCCGGTTTACCAGGAAAATAAAAATCAATATTTGATGTTTTTTTTGGGTGGCGCCGTGATTTTTATCGTCGTATTATTCCTAATTTTAAAAGCATTTTTTTCCGCGCCCGCCAAAAAATCAGTCAGCTTGACCTATTGGGGACTTTGGGAGGACAGTTCCGTCATGAATCCGATAATCAAATCGTATGAAAGCGCCAATCCGGGGGTAACCATCAACTACGAAAAAATGGACCCCGGAAGCTACCGGGACAAACTGGTCGCCAGGAGCAAAAGCGGACAAGGCCCGGATATATTTCGGTTCCACAATACCTGGCTTCCGGAAATAAGCGACGTTGTGGCACCGTTGCCGCCGACGGTCATGAGCAACAGCGAATTCGAAAAGACCTTTTATCCGGTCGCTCAAAAAGATTTGAAAGTGGGTAATTATTACTACGGAATACCTCTTGAAATTGACGGGTTGGTCCTGGTGTACAACAATGGTCTTTTTAAAAAAGCCGGAATTAGCGCCGCACCGACTACCTGGGACGACATCACCAATATTGTGCCGAAACTGACCGTAAAAGATACCAATGGTCAACTGATCACTTCCGGAATTGCGATGGGGACGACTTCTAATATAGGTGATTTTTCCGATATATTCGGGCTTTTATTGGCGCAAAACGGCGGCAGTTTGGGAAAATTGAATATGACGGAAGCGTCCGGCGCTTTGGAGATATATCGGAAATTTGCTGAAGACCCTCAAGGATATTGGAATGATAACATGCCGGACAGCATTACGGCATTCGTTCAGGAAAAAGTCGCGATGATAATCGTTCCTTCGTGGGACGTATTATCGATAAAGGCCAGCAATCCTGATTTGGATTTTAAAGTCGTCCCGGTGCCGACCGTACCCGGATCAGCGCCGATGTCCATCTCGTCTTATTGGGTCGAAGGAGTATCTCGTTATAGCAAAAATCAACTTGAAGCTTGGAAATTTTTGAAGTACTTATCCCAAAAAGACACAATGACAAAACTTTACGAATTAGAAACTAAAGTTCGGCCTTTTGGAGAGCCATATTCAAGGGTCGATTTGGCGCCGCTTTTGGTCTCCGATCCCTATGTCGGAGCCGTCATCAAAGAAGCTCCCAACTTCGTTTCGTTACCTTTGGTTTCCAATACCTTTGATAATGGTCTAAATGATGAGATAATAAAATATATAGAAAACGCCATCAACTCAACTATTCAAGGAGTTTCTTATAGTGAGGCGTTGCAGACGGCATCGCAAGGGGTCAGTCAAGTCTTTACCAAATACGGAATTACGGTTCAATAAAATATATGAATTGGCCATTTCTAAAGAAAAAAAA
>JAJYIX010000039.1 GCA_021789865.1 bacterium | reverse complement strand
TTCCGATCTTAAAGATATCCGTTTCAAAAGGCTCGAGAACAGGAAAGGAAGAAAAAAACTCTACGGCGAAGACCGGGATATGGATGAACTTATAAGAATAAACATGGCGCCGACCATCGCCTACGCTGATTTTATGATAAAGAATAATTATTACCTCGAAGATTTACATGATAAATTGGAGGAAGTGTTTAGAAGTATTTACTATTCGTGATGATCAAGTACAAGACAGAACAAGAGATTGAAGTCATGACGGAAGCCGGGCGGAGATTGAAAAAAGTAGTTGAAAAATTGTTGCCCCAAATTAAGGCCGGCATGAGTACTTTGGAGATCGATCGGGAAGCCGAGCGATTAATCGTCGAAGAGGGCGGCCAATCGTCTTTTAAAAAAGTGAACGGGTATCATTGGAGTACTTGTTTGACGATAAACGAACAGGTCGTTCATACGCCCCCATCAAAAAGGATATTGAAGGCGGGTGACGTTTTGACGGTCGATATCGGACTTTTTTATCGGGGTTTTCACAGCGATTATTCGACGACTTTTATCGTCGACGGAAAAAGTGACGCCAAAACCGAAAAATTTTTGAAGGTTGGCGAAGAGACATTGGAAAAGGCGATCAAAAAAGCAATTGCCGGTCGCCGGATCGGGGAAATATCAGATACGATAGGAAAAAATATTTACGGTCATGGGTATTTTATCATGAAGGATCTCACCGGTCATGGGATCGGTCGAGAGCTTCACGAGGATCCGTACGTTTTCGGGTACAATGAGAGACCGGTAGAAAAGACAATCGTCATAAAACCGGGATTGGTCATCGCTATTGAAATCATATATTCGATGGGAACGGAAGAAATCGCTTATGAAAAAGGCGATTCATGGTCAATTGTAACGGCGGATGGTAGTTTGTCGGCTTGTTTTGAACACACGGTTGCCATAACCAAACATGGTACTCGGGTTCTGACTTGATCTTTGTTCTTTTTAGCCGTGCAAAAATAATAATATTATGTTAGAATATAAAGTTTATGAAGGATAACGTGGTTGTCGTTGAAGGGGAAGTATTGGAAAATTTGCCGAACACCCTTTTCAGAGTGAAACTTTTCAATTCGGAGAAAGTCATTTTGTGTTACCTCTCCGGAAAGATGAGAAAAAACTATATAAAAATCCTTCCCGGTGACAAAGTTAGGGCTGAAGTGACGCCTTATGATTTGAACCGAGGACGGATAATTTATCGAATATGAAAATAAAATCATCAGTCAAGAAAATTTGTCCTAAATGCAAGATGGTCAAACGGAAAGGCCGATTGTACGTGGTTTGCAGCAACGTCAAACATAAACAAAGGCAAGGTTAAAGGAAAGTTACAAAGTTATTAAGTTCATAAAGTTGACAGTATGGCGAGAATAATGGGTATTACGCTTCCGGACGACAAAAGAGTCGATTATGCTTTGACGATTCTTTATGGAATCGGTTGGTCAAATGTCGGATCGGTCCTCAAGCAGTCAAAAGTGGACGCCGGTAAAAGAGTCAAGGATCTTTCGGAGGAAGAACTCAGAAAAATTACCGAAGTGATAGAAAAAAATTTTAAAGTCGAGGGAGAGCTTCGTGAGCTCGTCAACGAAAACATTAAAAGATTAAGGGAAATTACTAGTTACCGCGGGCTAAGACACGTCAGAGGTTTGCCGGTTCACGGACAAAGGACCAAATCCAATGCCAGAACCAAAAGAGGCAAGAGAAAGACGGTAGGAGCCTTAAGAAAAGAAGCTTGGGCGAAGCTCGAAGCCGGTAAAACGGGTGCCGAAGCCGCTACCAAAGCTGCCGAACCAGCAAAGAAATAAAAATAACCTATGGCAAAACAAAAAACACAAAAAATAGTCGAAAAAGGTAGAATTTATATCACGTCGACATTTAATAATACGATCGTAACTGTCTCCGATGAAAGGGGAAACCCCTTGGTCATCGATTCATGTGGAATGCACGGTTTCACCGGGACGAGAAAGTCAACACCCCACGCCGCCACCGTCACGACCGAATCCGGATTGAAAAAAGCCGAAGAGAAATATGGATTAAAAGTTGCCGATATTTTTGTGAAAGGAATTGGGCCAGGTCGCGAAGCCGCTCTTCGCGCCGTCAAAGCGTCGAAGGTCGAAATTAATCGGATCGTCGACATTACTCCGGTTCCCCACAATGGAGTAAGGCCGCCAAAAATTAGAAGAGTTTAAAAATATGAGATATACCGGACCAAAAAATCGAATCGCCAGGAGAGAAGGAATGGACCTTGGCTTGAAAACACCAGGAAGTAAATCCCACGCCCGTTTATTGAAAAAAATCAATCTTATACCAGGTCAACATGGAACCAGGGGAAGGAGAAAAATCTCGGAATGGGCGACCCAACTTAGGGAAAAACAAAAACTGAGATTTTTGTTCGGAGTCACCGAGAAACAATTAAAAAACTATTTTAAAAAATCAAGTGCCAAAAAAGGTAATACGGCTCTTTACGTATCTCAGTACCTTGAGAGACGTCTCGATAATGTCGTGTACCGACTCGGTTTCGCGCCGACCCGGGCAGCCGCCCGCCAGTTGGTCGCCCATGGTCACATAAACGTCAACGACAAAAAAGTGAAAATACCCTCTTACCAGTTAGACGTTAATGATAAAATAAGCTTTTTTAACGACAAGTCAATGAAAATACCGGCCGTGGAAAAATCCTTGGCCAATAAAGATATCATCGTCCCTTCGTGGTTGGAAAAAAAGGCAATAGCTGGGAAAATACTGGCGCTACCGACAATGGAGGGAATTGAACAGCAAATAAATCTGAGATTAATAATTGAATATTATTCTCGATAAATTAATAGTTTTAATTTTTATATGTTGAATCCAAATTTTGTAACTCGTGTCGAAGAGAGCGAAAATTATGGTAAGTTTGTCCTCGAGCCGTTACCGGAAGGTTTTGGCAACAGCTTGGGTCACGCTTTGAGAAGGACCCTTTTGTCTTCCTTAGAAGGAAGTGCAGTGACAAGCGTCAAGATAGACAACGCCTCCCATTTGTTCACAACAATTCCAGGCGTCAAGGAATCGGCCTTGGATATCATGCTCAACTTGAAGCAACTGAGATTTGAGACCAAAGACGGTGGCCCGTATAAAATAAGTCTCAACGTTCGCGGTGCCGGAAAAGTTACGGCAAAAGACTTTGAAGGCGAGATCAAGCCGGTCAACAGCGATCTTTATATCGCCGAAATAAGCGATGACAAAGGTAAACTCTCCTTGGAAGCAGTGGTCGAGACAGGCTTTGGCTATTTGTCAGTCGACGATCGGGAAAAACAGGAATACGGCTTTATTCCGGTCGACGCTTTTTTTTCGCCGATTAAAAAGACCAATATCAAAATCGAATCGGCCAGAGTTGGTAGTCGCGAAAATTTTGACAGACTGACCGTTGAAATCTGGACTGACGGCAGCATCAAACCATCGGAAGCTTTGAAAAAAACGACCGACATCCTATCGTCATATTTTGCTTACTTATTGTCGGGGAAAGATGTTCCTGCCAAAAAAGAAGAAAACACAAATGAAGAGAATAAAGAAGCGATCGATAAAAAACTTTATGAAGTTATAATCGACGAGCTCAATCTGCCTTCAAGAGTAATCAACGCCCTTTTGAGGGAGAAAATCGAAACGGTTGCCGATCTTGTCAAAGTTGGAAAAGGTAAGCTCATGGAAATGAAAGGTGTCGGCAAGAAATCGATCCAGCTCATCGAGAACGAATTGCAAAAAATGGGAATAGAACTATGAGACACGGATATAAAAAAAATAAATTCGCAAATGGGTACGATGCCGACAGGATGCTCATGAGGAAACTGGCCCTTAATTTTTTTCTTGAGGGAAAAGTTGAGACGACCTTGTCCAAAGCTCAAGCCGTCAAACCGGTCATCGAAAAGATGGTGACGAAGATAAAAGCCGGAGCGACGAGCGATCGAAATGTCCTTACCCGTAAATTTGGGAGTCTGGAGCTTCTAAAGGAAAAAATGGAAGAGATATCGACGTCGTTGAAAGAAGTCAAAGGCGGATACACGAAAATCATCAAATTAGGTTTTCGCGATTCAGATGGCGCTCCCACCGCAAGAGTGGAATGGGCTCATCCGGTCGTCGGAAAAAAAGTTAGCGTTCAAAAAACATGAAATTAACCATATCAACCAAACCATTGAAAGGGAAGGAGATCGTCAGAAATTGGCATCTTATCGACGCCGATGGACAGATTTTGGGTCGGGTTGCCTCTAATGTAACCGCGATACTCCAAGGGAAAAACAAAGCCAATTACGTCCCTTATATCGATTGTGGAGATTTTGTCGTCGTCATCAACGCCTCTAAAATCGGCCTCACGGGGAAAAAAGCCGCCTCCAAGAAATACACCCATTACTCAGGTTATCCGGGAGGGTTGAGAATTGACGATTTCAAGTCCCTTCTTGAGAAACATCCGGAAAAAATCATCGAAGCCGCCGTCTCCGGGATGCTTCCGAAAAATAAATTTAGGAACGATCGATTAAGAAGACTTTTTGTATTTAAAGATGCCAATCATTCATATCAGGCAAAGTTTAATAAAAATTCAAAATAATATATGGTTAAGAAAACAAAAGACATAAAATATTACGAAGGGGTCGGTAGAAGGAAGGAATCGGTCGCCAGGGTCAGACTTTACTTGACCAACCGGGAAAAAACCGCTTTAATCGGTCAAGCAAAAGTCAAAGCCGGTCAGGTGATCGTAAATGGACAACCATTTGAAAAGGCTATTACGACGGCCTATAAAAGGGATTTCATATTGACGCCTCTTCGTTTGACCGATAATCTTGACAGATTCGCCATGTCGGTAATTGTCTACGGCGGCGGCCAAAACGGCCAGCTGGAAGCTATTATTCACGGATTATCGAGAGCCCTCGACGCGGTCGATAAAGTCACTTTCAGGCCGGTTCTAAAAAAAGAAGGATTCTTGAGACGCGATCCAAGAAAAAAAGAAAGAAGAAAAGTAGGCACTGGCGGAAAAGCAAGACGCTTGAAACAATCGCCGAAACGGTAATTTCGTAAATATTTATGGAGCTTTCTATCATCATTGTCTCCTTCAATACCAAAGACGTTACCTCCAGATGTTTGAATAGCCTTGTGCGCGATTTGAAAAAATACCCTCTGAAATATGAGATCGTCGTTGTTGACAACGCATCAGTCGATGGCAGTCTGGAGATGCTCAAGGAGATGGAAAAAAATTTTTCCGAAATCAAAGTAATCAAATCCAATAAAAATGTAGGTTACGGAAAAGCCAATAACCTGGGGGTTTCTGAGAGTCACGGCAAGTATATTCTATATCTCAACTCGGACGCAATCGTTAAAGACATCGATTTTCGTGATTTGATCATGGTAATGAAACGGGACCAAACGATTGGCGCTATGACCGTCAGGGTCGTCTTGTCAACTGGTGACATTGATCCTGCATCTCATCGAGGTTTTCCAACGATTTGGAGGTCGTTCGCTTATTTTTCCGGATTGGAAAAAGCAACCAAAACGATTCCGTTTTTTAACAGGATGTTCGGAGGATATCATTTGACACATCTTGATATCAGGGAGATACACGACATCGAAGTGCCGACCGGAGCCTTCCTTTTAGTCAAGCGTGATATCGTTGACACAATCGGAGGATTTGATCGGGATTACTTCGCTTATGGTGAGGATGTTGAAATGGCCTTCCAGATAAACAAACTCGGTTATAGAATCGTCTATTACCCATTATGGGAAGTTTTGCATCTTAAATCCGTATCGGGCCTAAAGAAAAAGGATGACTCAATCAAGAAAAAAACAAGCTTTCATTTTTATGATTCGATGAAAATTTTTTATAAAAAGCATTATGCCGAAAAACATAATTTTTTGATCAATGAACTCGTCTATACGGCAATTAATCTGAAGCAGAAAATATCCGCATGAAAAAAGTAGGTATTGACGCCAGGCTTTATTCTCAAACAGGGGTGGGAACGTACCTGAAGAATTTCCTTCATTATTTAGAGGAATCCGATACTTTGGATGTGGTATTTTATGTCTACCTTTTGGACAAGGATTTTGATAAGTGTGACCTGCCCGATAAAAAATTCGTGAAAAGAAGGGCTGATTTTTTATGGCATTCTTTTTCCGAGCAGCTAGGTTTTTTGATGATGCTTTACAAAGACAATCTTGACTTGATGCATTTTACTTATTTCAGTTACCCGATTCTGTACTTTAAAAAATTCATTGCCACGGTCCACGACGTCACGCCATTATTGTTTAAAACCGGCCGGGCGTCAACTAAGAACAGTTTAATTTACCAAATCAAACACTCGGTATTTAAAATTATTTTATATACGCAGGTTCGTCTGGCAAAAAAAATAATTACGCCGACCGACTATGTGAAAGAAGAGCTTGTCAAGATATACGGAAGCATTTTAAACAATAAAATCGAAAGAATTTACGAAGGCGTAAATTGGCAACTTCAGGTTGAGAAAATCAACGGCAAATTGGAGAAAAAATATAAGGATTTTTTTGTCTATATCGGAAATTTTTATCCTCATAAAAATGTCGAAAGACTTATAAGGGCATTTGCTTTGGTTGAATCAAAACAGAATCTTATACTGATCGGCCCGGACGATTTTTTTGCCGGTCGTCTTAAAAAAATCGTCGCCAGACTACGGCTTACCAATGTAAAATTCGTCGATAATCCGACGATTTCAGATTTAAAGTTTTTTTATTCCAAGGCTAAGGCGCTCGTCCACCCGTCTTTGTCAGAGGGATTCGGCCTGACATTAATTGAAGCTGCTTACTGTCACTGCCCGATAATAGCTTCAAATATAAGAGTCTTTAGAGAAATCTTTGGAGATTCTTACATGTCTTTTAATCCGGAAAATGAAAAAGATATTGCCAGCAAAATAAAAAAATACCTTAAAGAAGGAGGCAAATTTAATTACGAAAATGCCTTAAGCAAATGTTCGTTCTCAAGAATGACCAAGGAAACCTTGAAAATATATCTCGATAATTTATGATGATGAAACTAAAGCCAAAACTAATCTATTTATTTTCGGGATTGATATTCGTTGTCGCAATATTTCAAATTGTACATGGAGTTTTTCCCGTCATAAAAAACCGCAACCTGGTTGATTTCATGGTTTACTGGAATAATTGGTCGAAGTGGTCCGAAGGAATTAATATTTACCTGCCAGTTAAAGGAAATATCCCTTTTAATTATCCTCCAAGCACTCTCATCATATTTTCTTTTTTCAAGATTTTTCCTTTGAAAATCGCCGAATATCTCAATATGATATTGTCAATTGTTGCCTTTTGTTATTCTATATACCTGATTCTCAAACTATTGAAATTTAAAATACGATACCCTTGGTATTTAATATTGACGGCTTTTGCTCTCCAGACATTTCCTTTTAAGTTTACGCTGATTCTGGGTCAGGTGAACGCTTATGTTCTGATGCTTTCGGTGATGTCCTTATATCTTTACGTTCGGAGCGTAAAAAACAACAAAACTTATTACTTTCTCTCGGCGATTCTAATGTCGTTGTCTGTCTCGATGAAAATCCTCCCCGTTGTTACCTTGCCGTTATTTTTGTTATTTGGAGACGTGACATTCGTACTTTTTGTTTTTTCAGGGTTAACGATTATCGGTTTGGCCTCGGGAATGAATTTATCGTTTTATTATTTTCAAAAGGTCTTACCATCACTGACCGGATTTGGAACAACTTCGTTTTACGATCAGTCCATAACGGCATTCTTATTAAGATTTGGGATGCCAACAAATATAGTTCCCAAAATTTCTTTATTGATTACGATCACGATATTCGTGTTGATTTTTACATTTTTTTATAGGAATTTGAGAATGACAAAAGATAAATACAGACATTACGTATTGATCAAATATTTCTTTATTTGCCTGAGTTTTATTTCCATTGCCGTAAATTTTTCTTGGCAACATCACTTGGTGTTGGCCTACCCTTTGATCATAATGATATTATTATCGTTTAAAAAAACAATCTCCATCTTGACGTCTATTGTTGTTTGGTTCATTCTTTTTTTTCATTTTCCTTCAGAGAAATCACCTTTTTTGACAAATCCCTTTATAGCTTCATATCAGACACTGACAATTTTTATCCTCACTCAAGTCGGTCTATTTGCAAGATCGATAGGATATAATATGACTGATGAAAACAGGGAAAAAAATCGCGATCGTTTACGACTGGTTTGATAAGTGGGGCGGAGTGGAAAGAGTGCTGATTACTTTTTCAAAAATATTTCCGGAAGCGGTTTTTTTCACCTCTTACTTAGACGCGGATAAAGCTTTATGGGCAAAAAAACTTTCGGTAAAATGCTCTTTTCTCGATAAATTCCCCAAATTTATTAAAAGTAACCGGCTGCTATCTTTGCCGATATTTCCGTTTGTATTTGAATCGTTTGATTTTTCAGATTACGATCTCGTCATATCGATTACATCGGCGTTTGCCAAATCAATAGTCACCAAGCCCACGACCAGACACGTATGCTACCTTTTGACGCCGCCCCGATATATTTGGAGTCATAGAGAAATTTACTTGAGTAAAATTCCACATCTGCTGGTTCAGCGATTCGATTACCTGAAGGATTACGACCAAGTGACCGCCAATCGTCCGGATAAAATGATCGCCATCTCGAAAACGGTCAAAAAACGCTGTAAAAAATACTATGGTCGCGATTCGGAAGTCGTTTATCCGCCCTTTGACGTTGACCATTGGACGGACATAAAGAAAAAAATAGTTGGAAAAACCAATCGACAAAAAACAGAGTATTATTTGCTCGTATCAAGATTGGAAAGTTACAAAAGAATTGACGTAGCGATCAGAACTTTCAATCACTTAAATAAAGAACTTGTCATCGTCGGGGAGGGAACTCAAGAGGGATACCTCAAAGAAATGGCCGGGAACACCGTCAAATTTATTTCCGGAATATCCGACCAACGCTTGGGTATTCTTTATTCCGAAGCGACGGCCCTTATCATGCCCCAGGAAGAAGATTTTGGATACGTCGCCCTTGAAGCCCAGTTTTTTGGTTGCCCGGTCATCGCCTTCAAAAAAGGCGGGAGTGTCGAAACGGTGCTCGAAAACAAAACCGGAATTTTTTTTGACGACCAGACGGAAAAGTCTTTGGGACAAGTCGTTGAAAGATTCGAAAAAATAAAGTACAATTTAAAACGAAATACGATAAAGATTGGCCCACAGAATGCCGGTCGATTTGCGCAGGACGTTTTTGTGACAAATATAATAAATCAAATATCAACAGTTTAATATTATGAAAGCAATAGTCTTTGCGGGCGGGTCGGGGACAAGGCTTTGGCCGTTGTCCAGAAAAAAGTCCCCAAAACAGTTTGAGAAGCTGGTCGGCGATCGCTCAACGCTTCAGCTGGCAATCGATAGATTGATGCCCGATTTTAAACCCGAGGATATTTACATATCAACCAATAGTCTGTATAAAGACATCATTAAAAGTCAACTTTCAAAAATTCCGGAAAAGAATTTTTTCTTCGAGCCCGAAAAAAAAGACGTCGCTCCAGCCATAGCTCTTTGTTTGGGAAAGTTGTCAAAAAAATTTCCCGAGGAGCCAATAGCCATTCTTTGGAGTGATCATTTGGTCAAACAGGTTGGCCGGTTTAAAAAAATCATCAAAGTTTCCGCCGGGCTCGTTAAGCAAAATCCTGAAAAAATCGTTTTCATCAGTCACAAACCAAGATTTGCCAGTATCAATCTTGGCTATATCAAATTTGGTAATTTGATAAACAGTCGTCAGGATGTCAATTTCTATGAATTTTCAGATTTTAAATACCGGCCGGATAAAAACACTGCAAAAAAATTTATCCACTCCGGTCACTATGGGTGGAATTTGGGTTATTTCGTGACTACTCCAAAATTCATTTATAATTCCTTCAAAAGGCTGGCTCCGGAGATTTATGCCAATACCGAAGCCATTCTGAGCCATGAAGGCAGGGACGACTATGAAAAAACACTAAAAGAAAGATATGGTCGAGTCAAAAGCATAAGTTTTGATAACGCCATACTGGAAAAGTTGGATAAAAAAGACGCCTACGTCGTCGTCGAGGATATTGGTTGGAGCGACGTCGGCAGTTGGGAAGCTTTAAAAGAAGCTCTGCAAAGGCATAGTTACGAAAACGTCACCCGCGGCAGAATGCATTTGGAACACGTCAAGGATTCGCTCATATATAACTACGACGACGACAAACTGATCGTCGGACTCGACCTGGATGAAAATATCATTATTAATACGAAAGACGTCATCCTCATCGCCAAAAAAGACTCGATGCCAAAGGTTAAAAAATTAGTTGAGGGATTCACCGGCACTGCTCATGAAAAACTAACTTAAAAATATGAAGGGTAGATTATATATCAAATTTTTGAAAAGATTCATAGACATAGTTTCCTGCAGCATTCTTTTTATGATATTTCTACCGGTATCGGTAGTGACGGCTTTTTTCGTAAAAATAGATTCGTCGGGTCCGATATTGGCTGACGTACCCGAAAGAATCGGTCAAAATGGCAAAAAATTCAAAATGTATAAATTCCGTTCAATGGTCACCAATGCTCACTACCTTTTGAGAACTGACCCGAGATTCAAAAAACTTCTTGAGGAGTACAAAAAAAGTAGTTACAAACTAAAAAAAGATCCGAGAGTGACTAGGGTGGGAAAGTTCATAAGAAAACATTCCCTGGATGAGATCCCACAACTTTTGAATGTCATAAAAGGCGACATGAGTTTGGTTGGCCCACGGGCTTATTATCCCGACGAGTTGGATAACCAGCTCGATAAATACCCTCACACAAAAAAACTCGTTAAAAAAGTTCTTTCGGTCAAGCCCGGTATCACCGGCCTATGGCAGGTAACCGGCCGAAGTGAGATTAATTTCGATAAAAGGATTGCAATTGACGCAAAATATGTAGATAATATTTCATTATGGAAGGATTTAAAAATTATTCTCAAGACTCCTTTAATTATGCTAACTGGCAAGGGAGCCGTGTAAAAAATATGAAAAAAGGGAACATTTTGAAATGGATCGGCCTGGTATTCGTTGTTTTGATTGTTTTAGGTTACTTTTTCGTCTACCGTCCCGTCATGAAAATCAAGGCTCAAGCGAGCGTTGTCGTCGCTTCGGCCCGGGAGTTGAAATCAACGTTTTCAAAAAACGACATCGAACTACTGAAAACAAAATTGGATGATTTCTCGACCCAATACAGTATTTTTGAAGCCGACGCCAAGTCGATATACTGGGCGTCTTTTGTCCCTTACGTATCCGATTTCAAAAATGGCGTAGAGGCGGGCAATTATGTCATAGACGCGGCGAAACAAGGTGTTGCCGCCATCGAACCTTATGCCGACCTTATCGGATTCAAAAAAGGTCAGTCGTCTTTTTCAGAAAAGTCGGCCCAGGACAGGCTCCAGACGGCAGTCTTAACCCTCGATAAAATGCTTACTAAAATAGATCCGATTTCAGCAGATATCAAACAGGCCGAGGATAGGATCGCGAAAATAAACCCCAACATCTATCCCGAAAAAATCGGGAATACGAATGTCCGTTCAAGCATCACTACTTTAAAGCAAGAATTCCAGGGCGTCTCGTCGCTTTTCGTCGATGCCAAACCATTGATAAAAAAATTGCCGGACATTTTGGGAGCCAACGGAGAGCAAACCTACTTGGTTTTATTTCAGGACGACAAGGAGCTGAGGGCAACCGGCGGGTTTCTGACTTTTTATGCCGTATTTAAGGTAAAGGACGGCAAATTGACGGTAGATTCATCCAATGACATATACACCTTAGATGCCAGTATCCCAAGTCATCCGGTGGCACCGGCACCGATACTGGAATACCATAAGGGGGTAAGCCAATTTTATATCCGTGACAGCAATCTTTCCCCGGACTTTGTCGAGTCGATGAAACTTTTCAACACCCTTTATCAAAAAAGCAGTTTGAAAGTAAACTACGACGGAGTCATTGCCGTTGATTCCAAGGTGCTGGTAGACATGTTGAAGATATTCGGTAATGTTACCGTTGACGGAGTGACTTTCTCGGCCACTCCTGACAGTCGTTGCAACAATTGCGCCCAAGTAATATACGAGCTCTTTGACCTGGTCGATAAACCTACGCCATATCTTAGAGAGAACAGAAAAGGTATCCTTGGGGATCTTTTGTACACTCTTTTCTATCGGGCTTTGCAGTTCTCGCCGTCTAAATATTGGGGGACTCTGGCACAAACAATGTATCAGAACCTTCAGGACAAGGATATCCTCCTTGAATTTAACGATCCGCAGATCGAAGCC
>JAJYIX010000038.1 GCA_021789865.1 bacterium | reverse complement strand
AAACAATCACCGGCCAGCCAGTTTGACCGTTAGAATTTCGTGGAATTGAACCATACGGAACCGTTAAAAGTGCGTAGATTCTAAGTCCGTCCGAAATATACGACACAATGTAACGATGGTAATTTACGCCATCATCAAGCGTTTGCTCGATTTTTATCGGACTACCCGGATATTGTCTTTGGCGCATTGATTCAATCGTCAGAGGACTCAATTTATTATTCGCGGTCGCCATTTTTAAGTTATCCGTTTTGGAACTCTTGTTTTCAGGCAGAAGTTTTATGTATCCGAAGATGAGACCGACCACAACCACCGTCAAAACGAGGTAAATATATTTCACAGTATGAATGTATTGCTATTTATCGACAGTATACCGAATTTTTGCATGTGGGTTTTTAATCATTTATAATTATCGAATATGAAGAAAACTCTGGTGTATATCGCCATAGGATTTTTCCTTTTGGTTGTGGCCACTTTTGTCTCGCAATTAATTTTAAAAAATATCAACTCTTCGCAAAATTCCAAGACCAACCTTTCCCCACCTCCATCAAATTACAAAAGAGCCGACATCAATCAAGATGGCGTTGTCGACGCGACCGATGCCGAAATTGTCAGGGAAAATATCGGTTGTAGTAAAACCAAATCCTGCTGGAATAAAGTTGTCGATTATACCCTTTCCGGTCACAATCCCATCTACGCATCCGATTTGGATTTAAATGGTGACGGAGTCATCAGTCAAGCCGATGTTGATTTGGTCAAGTGATTTTATGCGGTCAATGTCTTGGTCCAGCGATAAACTTTCTATACAAACGCTTCAAGTACTTATGCGGTTTGAATTCGACCAGATAAAAGGTTATGAGAAGATCAATCAAGAAATATACGAGTTTGACCGGTGTTGGATGGTTAACTAGCTCGACAATATTGAAAGGGACCAGAATGACGAAAAGTCCTACAATAAGGTCCAAACCCCAATCATGGCCTCGCCATAAAGCGATCGAACCGATGATTTTTGAAAGTCCCAGTAGAAACAAAAAAATAATAAAATATGTCTGATTGCTTAATAAAAAAGGCAGTAAAGTTTTTGTAAAAGCAATGAGGCGGTCGTGAGGGTCTTCAAGAAGCTCCTTGACTTGGTAATGTTCGTAGATTCGGACTATGGCCCGACCATAAAAAAGAATGCTTAGACCCAATAAAGTTTCCCCGATTCCGAGTACGAACTTATAAACGACGATAGTATTGGATATTTCAAGTTCGCCTTCTTTGCCCATATTCAGATTATACCATTTACAATTGACAGTGAACAAAAGTTTACCTAAAATGAAAAAATGGATAAAATAATTCTCGACCATTTTAAAAACACAGATAAGCTTCTCTACTTGACTGCAATCAAAGTGTATAAAAGAGCTTTCAAAAGAATAAATCCTGAAAAAAACCCAAATAACTACTTCCTTAGACTTTGCCGCGAAATCATCGGACAACAATTGTCAGGAATCGTTGCCGAAGTCGTCTTTACCCGTTTTATGCGACTTTATGGAAACAAAATTACGCCGAATGAAATCATCAAGACGTCTCATGAAAAGCTTCGGGGTGTCGGCATGTCGAATGCCAAAGCAAAATATATTAAAAATCTGGCTCAGACAGTAGTCGATGGGAAGTTGCCTTTCGAAAAATTTTATAGACTTGAAGATCATGAAATAAAAAAGCTTTTGACTCAGGTAAAAGGCATCGGCCCTTGGACTGCTGAAATGTTTCTCATGTTCACGCTTGGACGTCCAGACGTATTTTCCTATGGAGACTTGGGTTTGGGAAAAGCCATTAAAAAAATTTATGGATTCAAAGAAGGGTCAAACTTGAGGACAGTCGAAAAGTTGGCCAGGAAATGGTCGCCTTATAAAACATACGCCGCTCTAATTTTGTGGGAAAGTCTGGAGGAGATTGAATAGGACAGTTCGTTGTAGTAAAATCTCATAATGCTTACCGGTAGAATTATTCATAATCTAAGTTCCGCCTTTCGTTTCAAGCTTTCAAAAGCAAAAGGACCATTTATTTGGGACGAAAAAGGTAAGAAACTGATAGACTTTACCAGCGGTTGGAACGTAACCAATCTCGGATGGAATCATCCAGAGATAACCGAAGCCATAATCAAACAGGCAAAAATAAATACATATGTTCCTATGTGGTCCCAAAGCTCGATTCAGGAGCAATATGCCGACGCTTTGGCAAACTGCCTTCCAAAGACCCTCCAGGTTTTCAGCCGCGAAACGGGTGGGGTCAACGCCAACGTCATGGCGATAAAAGCGGCCAGGGCTTTTACCGGTAAGAAGAAAATCGTCGGTTTTTCCGACACTTTTCATGGATCTCTATATGGAGCTTTGGAAATAAGTTATAAGCCGGAGTATCTACTATCAAGATCGGTTTTTTTAACTTATGAGAACTTTGTCCAACTCCAATTCCCGGGAATTGACAGTGACAATATTGATCCGAAAGCAGTGCTGAAAAAATTTATGACCGATCTGGAAAATGTTTTAAAAAAAGGTGACGTCGCTGCGGTTGTGTGCGAAGCCGGGATTATCACCGGTTGGGGTACGACCGACGTCGCGCCTTCCGGTTTTTTAAAATCAGTAAGGGACATTACAAAAAAATTCGGCGTGCTGCTCATACTCGACGAAGTCGGAACCGGTTTTTCTCGGTTGGGAAAATTATTCGGAATGGAACTTGAAGAGGTTGAGCCAGATTTTGCGACGTTTGCGAAAGGAATTTCCAACGGTGCATTGCCGATCGGCACAATGGCTACTTCAAAAAAAATAGCAGAAGCAGTCTATGCGAAAAGCCAACCGCAATCAACTTTCGGATGGAACCCTATAAGCGTTGCGGCCGCTTTGAAAACTCTCCAAATTCATAGACGGGATAAAGTATGGATAAAAGCAGAAGATTATGGAAACTATATAATGGAAACACTAAAATCAGAATTATCTAAAAATCCTTTGGTAACGGATATCATCGGAATCGGAATGGAAATAAAAATAAAGTTAGATTTAACAGGAAAGAATCTCTCAACGAATAGATTGATAGATGAGGCTTATAAAAATGGATTACATCTTTGTAAGTCGAGTGATAATAGTTTTCAAATAATGCCGCCTTTGACGATAGAAAGGAAGACTCTCGATCAAGGAATCGAAATTTTTGTAAAAACGCTCAAATCTTTTAGTTAATCTTTCAATAATTTTTTTAACAGTTAACTAGTTAACTGTGATCGGCATCAACCGTTGATTTTTTTTATTAATCCCAAAATCAAATTCTTCATCTTTTTTCCGGCTTTTTCTGCCTCGCGAAGAACCTCCTTATGATCGTGTTTTACGAAAGCCAGGTTGGTGACGAAAGCTAATCCCAAAATGCGTAGATTCAACGACCGGGCGACGATGACCTCCGGAATCATGCTCATTCCCGTGACATCCGCTCCTAAAATCCTTAGGGCACGCTTATCTGCCGGACTTTCGAAATTTGGCCCGTGATAGTAAATATATATGCCTTCCCGGTACCGAATATTGAGTTTCCTGGAGACATCGATGGCTTTTTGCCGTAATTTACCGTCGAATACTTGGGACATATCGATGAATTTCGGTCCTTTGAGCGGATTGTCTAGGACCTGGAGGATGGTGATGACGTCATTTAGGATCACGAAATCGCCGACTTTATATTTTTCGTTTAGCGCCCCGACGGCGGAAGTCATTATCAAATTTTTTATTCCTGATTTGGCAAACACCCTAACCGGTGTCGTTGCTTCTTCCGCACCATATCCCTCGTAGGTGTGAAAACGACCGGACATGAAAGCTATGCGCTTCTCCCCTATTTGTCCGATTACCAACTCTCCATTGTGGCCCGGGACCGAAGACTTTACCCCGAATATATTTTCATAAGAAATTCTTTCGATGATTTTTATATCGTCGAGAACTTTATTCCAACCGCTTCCCAAAACTACCAGAGTATCGGGGAAATTTCCGACAAACTTTTTAAGTTTTGAGTAAGCCTCCTGATCTGTAAACATGTTATTAAAATTACAGTGTATTAATAGACAGTAACATCAATTAGATTTCTCAACTTAGTTTAATTATATAACACTTACTTAATTGGTGATAGTAGGCCTTTATTTTTGCGGAATTCTTGATACAATTTGGGCGTATGGAGGCAAAAAAATTCTTCCAAAGAGTCGTCGTTCCGTCACTTTTTGCGGTATCAATTACCGCGTGTGCGTCGCTTTCCACGACCGACGCACAAAGCGCCAGTAATTTTACCCTGCCAACCGAGACTCCAACAACAGTCCCAACGTCAGCTCCATCTCCGACAACAGATCCGGCTCTTACGGCTCCTTATTATTGTGGAACGGTAGAAAAAAATTTGACAGATAGTGTGAAAAAAACTTTAATCGATCAAACGGGCGACAAGCTGTCGCTGACCGATCTATACACGGCTAATTGGTATATAGCAATGATCCATGCCGGAAATAGGTATGTCGATTTGATGCAAAAAGCTTTATCACAACCGACTTTAGATAATAAAGACAATCTTCGGAATCCTTTTGGATTAGCGGCAAAATATGATCCATATTGTTTTTCGTCGCTTCGGGCAGCCGCTGCTATACGTGTCCATGTATCTCCTTAAAACTCTTGACACATATCGATTATCGATATATACTGCTTTTATATGAGTAGAAAAAAAGATTTTTCCAGTCCCGACATGCCTTTGACTCCGGCTGTTTTTTATATTCTTCTTTCTCTGGCGACAAAAGAAAGGCACGGATACGGCATCATGAAGCAGGTTGACCTGGATTCAAAAGGAAAAGTGCGCCTTGGCCCGGGCACCTTGTACGGAGCAATAAAAAGATTGGTTGATGAAAAGCTCGTTGCTGAAAAAGAATCACTTTCGGATGAGAGAAGGCGCTATTACAAACTGACGGACAAAGGAATGCGGATATTTAAAACTGAACTTACCCGTTTTGATGAGGCGGTTTCCTTGGCTAAAAAAAGAAAATTATTGGAGAGTATTTCGTTGTCGACAGTTGTTTTCATATGAGGGAACTTTACCGAGCGCTCTTGAGCTTCTACCCATGGGAATATCGAAGACGGTATGAAAAGGAAATGGCAATTGTCTTTGAGGATTTATGCCGTGATGAAGTTGAAAGCATGGGCAAAATAAAAGCAGGATTTTTACTGAATGTCTTTAGTGATCTTTTGGTTAATATTTTCAAACAGCATTTTAATATGCTCAAAAAACAAGGATTGGAAAAATATCTAAAAAATACTTTAAGCTTCAATAATTATAATATCGTCGGACTCATCCTCCTCTCCCCTATTCTAATTTTGACTGCAATCGACTTTGTCTCAAGGATCACCCAGATGGATTTAGCACATTACAATCGACTGGTTTACAACCTTTTATCAAAAACATTTCTTTACAAATACCCGGTACTTCTGACATGGGCAATTATCTTCCCGATACTCGCCGTGATCTTGAATCTTGTTCCGCTTTTTAAAACCAAAAAAAGGTTTGTCACTTTTGCCATCCTTATCTTAGGGCTAGGATTTATCGCGATGATCAGACTTCATGATTTTGTCCCTTGCGTTGTCCATGGAGTTTTTGACCGCGGAGTAAATCAGATATTACCGATAATCAATTACTGCAAAAGCGCCTGAATTATCATTCGGAAAAAGTCAGTGCGACGCCGGATTTATCGGCTCTTCCAGTTCGACCTATCCTATGAATATAATCCTCGTAGGTCGCCGGGATATCGAGATTTATTACGTGGGAGATATTGGCGACATCAATCCCTCGGGCAGCGACATCGGTCGCCACCAGAATTTTTACGACATCTTCTTTAAACATTCTTATTGCTTGGTGTCTTTTGTGTTGGGGTTTGTCGCCGTGAATTGAAGCGACCCTAAATCCCCGCTCGTATAATCTGGAGGTGACTTTATCGACACCCCTTTTGGTTCTGTCGAAAATCAAGACTTTTTTGAATTCCTCCTGTCCCAAAAGTTTCGACAAAACTTCTATTTTGGTCTGGCCGTTTTCTACTTTGACGATATTTTGTCTGATATGTTCCGTAGTCTCTCTCTTTTTCACGGATATAGTGACCGGGTTTTTTACAAATGACTTTATGAGATTGTCTATTTGGGTTGACATTGTGGCGGAAAAAAATAGAGACTGCCTTTTTTCCGGCAAAAATGAAATGATATGTCTGATGTCGTGAATAAATCCCATATCGAGCATTTGATCGGCTTCGTCAAGAACAATCATTCGAAATCCTTGAAGGTCGAGAGCACCTCTTTTGATAAGATCCTTCAATCTTCCCGGAGTTCCGATGACGACGTTTGGATTCCTTTTAAGTTCCTTTATCTGGATATATATAGGCGATTGGCCGATACAAAATGCGCTATTGATATTCATACCGACCGAAAATCTTCGAAGTTCTTCAAGTATCTGTAGAGCCAGTTCTCTGGTCGGAGTAATAATTAAGGCACGGTATGCGCGGTCCTTAAGAATTTTTTCAATAAGCGGAATTAAAAACGCCGCCGTTTTACCTGTTCCCGTATTGGCAATACCAATCACATCTTTTCCATCGCGAATCGCTGGGATGCCGGAAGCCTGAATAGGCGTTAGCTCGGTGTACCCGTGACGAATTATATTCGTCTTTAGATTTTCCGGTAGGTCAAGTGAGTCAAATTGAATTACTCGAGCCGGTGCTTCTTGGATAGAATTGGTTTTCACCGTTGCCCTGGCAATATATTGGTTGATAGACCCCGTAGGTCTCTGGAATCTTCGATTTGAAAATCGATTGAATCGTTGAGATCTAAACTTGGATCGTCCAAAAGAATGACTTTGTCTGTGATTTGTATACATACGACAATACTGGACAAATAATAACTGAAGACGTAAGAGCCTAAGAAGCTCTTCAAAAATTTTTTATTGAGAAGAACTTAATGTATTTGTGAAATACCAAATAAGCAGAACTTACTATCTTAGTCTAAATTATACAATAAACTATTACAAATGCAAGCGGAGATTAAAAATGCTTCTTGTAGAAGTCCATGGTCCTCTCCATGATGGTCGGCCAACTGCCTCGATCAAAATTATGATCTTCTCCAGAATATGTATAGTACTCGACAGATTTTCCCTTCTTTTTTAGGATGTCGACCAACTCATCAGACCAGAACTGCGGTACCTCGATGTCGGCGGTACCTTGATGAATCTCCAGAGGTGCCTTTATCCAATCGAAATAGTTGGTCAACGAGTAATCTTCGGCATTGTAATCTTTTTCGAAATCGGCAACAAGTTTTATCAGCGATTTTCCCTGATCGTCGGCTTCATCAGTGTAAAAAAGTATCGAGTAAGGAAACGGCTTTGAGACGGGAGCCCAAAGGACGGTTGGATAATTCTCTCCGGAAATCTCCATTACCGACAGGGCGATCTGGCCGCCGTTGCTATGACCCCATACGCCGATATTTTTTCCGTCAAAGCGTGCAGATATGGATTTTTTCGATAAAGCAGAGTTGAGATTATTTACAGAATGCATGAGTTCGAGGGCGGTCACATATGTCAAAAACCTGTCTTCCATCGGGTCCGACGAGCCGGGATCGGAAAAACCATAGCCCAAAAAGTCCGGTGCCACGGTGATGAAACCGTTTTGGGCTAGTAGTTCGCCCCCGTGTACTGTTCCGTCCCCGGTAAAATAATTTTTCGGATCGACGTACCCCCTGAACATGATTATCAAAGGATAGTTTCCGGCTTTAGATGGTACATTCAATAGGCCGCTGACTTTTTTCCCGCGTGTTTGATAATAAAAAAGATAGGACACGAATCCTTCACCTTGTTTTAAAATTTTATCGATTATGATATCGCTTCCGGAAAATTTGGTTTTTCTCAATGCAGTGTAGGTATACTGAAGAAGCTTGGTTTTTTGGTCGGGACTCCCCTGCCCTATCGGAGACAGTATCTTTGTTTTATAAAAAAATTTCCAGCCCACCAGGGCGAGGACAATGACTATCGTTGTCAGGAAAGTGACTTTTATTAATCGAGACATTGTCTTACAGCGTTTTATAACATCGTAATGAGGAGTTACTCACCAACATATTTGAACCTCGGTACGATCGATCCGTTAACTTTCACCTTTTCCAGAAACATTTTCTTCGGACGGACCCACAACGACCCTTTTTTGTATTTTCCGTAGCTCTGAAGTTTCTTATAGACGACCAACTCCTCCAACGTTTCACTATGAAGCGCGACTCCGACAACTTCATATAAATAATTTTTATAATGGAGATATTTTCCGAGTTTCATATGAAGATTATAACAATAACCGAATGAAAAAAAGTGCGATTTTTAACAAGTTTTAGAGCTTCGGAAAAGGCCAAAATACACCTCGTAGGTGTCCGGGGTAAATTACATTACGCGGCGGTCTTCGTCGGTCGTCAATTCGGCTACGTTTATGATCTCCTCAGTCGGCTCTTTTTTGATCTCCGATACGGTGAGATATCCGATGAGCGACGCGACGATAGCCGCGATGCCTCCAACGCCAAGTGACCAACGAGGACTCCAATACTGGCCGATCCAGCCGATGATCGGACCCCCAATAGCCGTAGAGCCCAAGAAAGCCATCGACCAATATGCCATGACCCGGCCGCGCATCTGGGGATCGCTTTCAAGTTGTAAGATCGTATTGCCGACGGTCAAGAACAATATCGAAAAAAGTCCGACTATAAAAATGAAAGTCGACGCCAAAATAAGACTCGGCATGACGGCGGTAATACAAGTGAAAATACCAAAAAGAAAAGCAGCGAAAATGAGAATTTTAGTCGAGGCCTTCTTCTGGCCAGCCAGTAAAATACCGCCCAAAATGGATCCGATCCCCTGAGCGGACATTAGTATGGCGTAGGTCGAAGCCGTTCCATGAAATGTGAATTCGGCGACCAACGGCAAACTGACTTGGAATTCATAAGTCAATGTTCCGATTATCGCCATCATTATCAAAGTGTTTCTAAGTATCTTGGTGTTGATTACGTATTTTAAGCCGTCGATCATTTGGCCTTTGACTTTTTTAATCGGTTCCGGCAAATGCAACTCAAGCGAGTTGATTTTTGCCAATAGATAAATGATGACGATGTAAGATAATCCGTTGATGATAAAACAAAATCCTATTCCGACTTTGGCGATGAAAAGAGCCGCCAATATCGGGCCTAAAACGCGAGCCAAATTGACAAGAGTACTATACAATGTGACGGCATTTTTTAATTTTTCCGGACCGACCATTTCGGTGACAAAAGTTTGGTTCGTCGGAGTGTCGACCAGGCTGACCAAACCGAAGATCAAAGCCAATACGGCTACCATCCACAGTTGGATAAGTCCGGTGACGACTAAAAGTCCCAATACCAAAGCCTGTACTCCAAAGATGGATTGCGTTACGAAAAGAATTTTTCTCTTGGAAAATCTGTCGGTGATCACGCCACCCCACGGTCCCAACACAAGCATCGGCAAATATTGGAGTGCGGTCACAAGTCCCAGTGCCGCACCCGAGTTGGTTAGCTTCAAAACCAGCCAAGCCTGGGCGACTGCTTGCATAAAAGTACCGGATACCGAAATCGTTTGTCCGATAAAATAAAGCCTAAAATTTTTTACTTTCAAGGAAGAAAATGTATTATGAAAAAAATTGTCAAAGCCCATATTCAAACGAATATAATACGCAAATTTAAAGACTAATTATACATCTTATTAGGCACTGTTTCATATAAAGTCATTTTGTCTGCCATCTCGCAGAACTTACAGGTTTAGTTTTAAAGAGGCTTTTCTCGAATGCTGTTGAAGTTACGCTGAATGAAAAAATTAGACACCCTACGGGTGTACATAGAATTTCAAAATTCGAGAATTGGTTCTTCACCATCAGGGACCTTAAATTTCTCCTGATCAAATAGTTTTATTTTTTTTGGAGTAAGTTTGTAAAGCCTACCTTTATAAAGACCTTTTTTCATATTTTCGAAACTGATTTCCGGTCTTTGGACATTTAAAAATTCTTTCCAAAGTCTTAAAGCATAATTAATCTTGTTTATTCCGGAAATTTTTTCAACTCTTCCATATATTTGCAGGCCTTTTTTTACATCGGAAGGTTTTTGGTTGGAGTCGACGATTGCAGCGGCAACCTTATCATTTTTTTCTATTTGTGTTGCATGAATAGTGGTTGGAACACTGATGAAATAAATATTTAGATCTTTATCATATGAATAAAAAACGCTTGCAATCCATGGATGATCTCCGTATGTGGCTAGACACATAAGGCGATATTTTTTTAAAAATTCAAGAACATCCTTTTTTGTCAGGACAGGATTTTTTTTCATTTGTCGAATTTTATGTACTCCATATAAAGGAGAACTTTTAAAGGGCCATCAGCTGGCCAAAGGTTATATGTCGCATATGGCGGAATTACGATAAGATCCCCCGATTCTCCTTTTACCACTTCTCCATTTATTGTAAATTTAGCTCTGCCCTCGAGAATGTAGTATAGTCTATGTTTTTTTCCAATAGTTCTTTCTCCATGTTCTCCGGTAAATTCTGCATAAACGACTGTGGTTCCATCATCGACTTCAGGAAGTTGGTAATAGTATCCATCGACACCCGAGCGGGTATGATGGATAGATTGCACTTTTGAGATTTTTGGCATAAGTTATTCTATCAAATACGAAAATTGGAGGATATTGAAAAAAACATAATTTTATCTTATAATATTGAACTTATGAATCCGGCAGAGGCAACTTGGAGACGTAAATTCTTACAAATAAGTGCATTTCTTGCTTCGATTGGAGTTTTATCTGCTTGTGTACCAAATCTGACGAAATCCGAATCTCCAGTGAATGGTCTGAAACAAACGAAAGGTTTTTACCCTGCTCCTCCAGAATTATTGCAAGGAATCGAGACTAGTCCGAGCGGTCTAGTAGTCACTAAGGGATCTACCGCTTGGTCAGTATTGGCTCCGACGGTTTTACAGGATCTGGGTTTTCCTCAAGATGTTGTCAATAACAGTAAAGCTTTGTGGGCCACAAACCAGTTAAAGCAAAACCCCATTCCTCCTCCAATATTTAATGTGGACAGTTTGGATGACCCAACGATAATCAAAAGTGCTAGGGTCGGGGAATTGTGGGTGAATATTGATTACAATAAAATCGGTCAAACTCAGGGGAACCCCATGGGTACAGGCTTCAACGTATCGGCACTAACTGCCAATAGCTTAAGCGAAGTGATGCGAGGTGATCCAAATTTTCTTGATGAACAGACTTTATATACAGAAACAGTGCAACTTAGCAAACTTAGAGAACAAGCAAATATGAATCCAAGAATTATTCTTGACCCAGGACAGCTCATGGAATCTTTGGATGCCGAGCAAAACATGCTGACACAACGATATCAATTAGCCGGAAAAATATCCATGATGTCTCCTGAAGACGCCGATGTTATGAGACAGGCAATACAAACTCCAGTTATTTTGCAGTTCAATAATGTATTTCAGGAGGAATTAACAGTGAATCCAGGAAAACAATCGATTTCTATCAATACATATTCCCCAGGCATATTACCATTGAAAAATAATTTGGAGGTTGTATATGTTCCAAGTACAACACCAGATAACGTATTGGCGGTGATTCAAAAATCGATTGATAAGCAAGTTCAAAGTGGCGAAATTTTGCCGGTAAAGATAGTCAAGACAGACGCTTTAAATACTACAGCTATGGATGCAGCTCCTGATTGGGTTATGAATATGTATAAAGGCGGACAGATGCTAAATACAGCGGTAGAATTTTTACCGATGATTGGCGTGACTAGTCTTGCATTGACTCCTCATGGTATGGAAGCGGTTGACTGGTATCAATCAACATATAATTACCAAGACGAATTTGATAAAAAGACTACAAACATGAGTTTCGACGAATGGTATGGAGCGCATTCAACATTGGTAGCCCAACTTGAAATGATGAATTTTGACCCGGATTTAGGATTCGAAAGGCAAATGGTTCCGGTCGAATACATCAACGAACTAAAGAAAAAATTTTCATGGACATCGACCACATTGTCAGCCGGGCAGGAAGCGGAAATCAAACTTCTGGTTCCGGATAATATGCCTGTCGAAGCGAAAGCGGGAGAAAATAAAGTCGTAAGCGTATGGCAGACTTTGGCGATCGATGGCAATCAAGGATTCGGGACGATAAAAGCGGAGCTTGTCGCGATAGACAATGGGCATCCGCAAATTAAGATCACCAATACTGACGATAAAGTATATATTAGGACACTAAATATTCCTCCAGCTGGCCAAGTTGGAGATTTTATTGGAGGATGTTATCCAGTGCAAGGCGGGGGCTATGACGGATTTCAAGCATTTG
>JAJYIX010000001.1:31549-58047 GCA_021789865.1 bacterium | reverse complement strand
AACCTTCGCCATGTAAGAAATTATATCACAGATTTGATACTATAATAATACCAATGTATGTAATACGGGAGTTGAGAGCCAGTTATCCTGTTAACTAATCAACTATAAAATATGGAAAAAATTAATAGACTACTCATGAGAACGAGTGATTTTTGGTTTTATCTCTCACAGAGCCAGAAAGATCTGATTTTAGAAGGCCAATACTTAATGGAAGATGTTATAAAAGAGCATGCGTACCAATTTAAGGACTATTCTTTTCTGGTCTTCCCGTTTGCCAAAGCTTATGAAGGATTTTTAAAACAGATATTCAAAGACGTCAAACTCATATCGAGATTGGACTACATCTCGGATCATCTTCGACTCGGGAAGCTCATGTCACCCAATCTCGTTCCGAAGCTGGGTGACAGATCACTTTATAAAATGATGAGGGATAAATACGGCCAGGACCTGGCTGACCGTGTCTGGAATGTTTGGCGGACGGGAAGAAATCAGATTTTTCACTATTTTCCCCACAATATTAAGGCAATATCGTTTGACGAAGCTGAAAAAATTACCAACGAAATTTTGGAAGCAATGGAAGAAACGTATAAAAGACTAAATCTTAAAGATTAAATAGCAATTGTTAAATAAATTTTTAAACATTAAACATTTAAACTTTAACAGTTTAATGTTTCTTTAACCTTTAATATTTAAGATTTAGTGTTTTTTATGAAAGGACTATCTTCCACTCAAGCAACCAATTTTCTAAAACAATATGGACTTAATGTTATTTCTGAGCCTCCTAAAAAGAAATATTTCATAAAATTTATTGAACAGTTTACCGACTTCTTGACAATTCTCCTTTTGATAGCGGCAATATTTTCGTTTATGATAGGCGAAATTGTTGATGCGGTTTTTATCATTTTGATAGTAGTATTAAACGCTTTATTTGGTCTCTATCAGGAAGGTAAAGCGGAAGAGTCTTTGGCGACTTTAAAAAAGATGACGATGACAAAGGCAAGGGTCGTCAGAGATCAAAAAGAAAAAGAGATCGATAGTCGCCTTTTGGTACCAGGAGATATTGTGTATATAGAAGAGGGCGCCAAAGTGGCCGCTGACGGAGTCGTGGTCTGGTCACGCAAATTGGAATTGAATGAAGCCTCCTTGACGGGTGAGTCGGTACCGGTCGTCAAGGGGCTTAAGGAAGAAGTATTTTCCGGGACGATTGTCACTTCCGGACGGGCATATATCGAAATTAAAAAGACGGGTGACAACACAAAATTTGGAGAAATAGCAAAAAGCTTGTCCAAAGTGAAGGAAGAGATGACGCCCCTTGAAAAAAAGCTCATCGATTTGACCCGATTTATCGGCATCGGTGGAATCGCTCTTGCGCTGACAGTCTTTTTGATTTCTTTTCTTGATGGTTCAGGTTACTTTCCGTCTTTCCTTTTGGCGGTTTCATTGGCTGTCGCCGTCGTCCCGGAAGGATTACCAGCCGTCATGACGATTACGTTGGCATTGGGAATGAAAAAAATGGCCGGCAAAAAGGCTATTGTAAAGAAACTTTCAGCAATTGAAGCTTTGGGAAGCGTAACTTTGATAGCCACCGACAAGACCGGAACCTTGACGGAAAATAAGATGAGAGTAAAGGAAATATATGTCGATAATCAAATATTCCAGATCGCAAATAATCCGCTTCGCCAACCAAGCGCGGCGAGCAAATTACGAATAAAGCAAGATACTTTAGACCTTTTGATACTAAACGGGATTCTTTGTTCGACCGCATCTTTGGTATACGTCCACGATCATGGATCGTACGACGTACTTGGCGATCCGACCGAAGGGGCTTTGCTGTATCTCGCGATGAGCCAGGGGATCAACTTTGAAGATATAAGAAATGAGTGGATGATTATCGACGAAAAGCCGTTCGACAGCGTCAGTAAACTGATGAGTGTCGTCGTCAGAAAAAAGGGACTCTCTTCAAACAAAGACAGTCTTATTCTAAGCAAGGGCGCCCCCGAATCGATCATGAATTCGTGTAATTTGGCCCCGGCGGCGAAACGACAAATAGAAGAACAAGTAAATGAATGGGCAAAAAAAGGCCTAAGAGTATTGGCCTTTTCCTACAGCAAAATTAAAAATCCCAAAAACGAAACGTTTTTGGGTATGGTAGCGATTCATGATGCGCCCCGTCCGGAAGTGACCCTAGCCATATCAAAGGCAAAATCAGCCGGAATAAAAGTGGTAATGGTGACCGGTGATAACGAAAAAACTGCCGAAGCAATAGGCGTCTCATGCGGGCTAATCGATGAAGGTGAAAAGATTTTGACAGGATCTCAAATAGAAAAGTATTCCGATGAAGAACTTCTTTTTAAACTTCCTAAAGTAAAAATATTTGCCCGAACGAATCCTTTCCAGAAAAATCGAATCGTCAGCCTCTATCAGCAGCTAGGAGAGATAGTCGCGGTGACAGGAGACGGGGTAAACGATGCGATCGCTTTGAAAAAAGCCGATGTCGGAATCGCGATGGGACAAGTCGGTACCGACGTTGCCCGGGAAACGGCGGACATAATCATAACGGACGACAATTTTGCGACAATTGTGATGGCTGTTGAAGAGGGGAGAGCGATTATAAACAATATAAAAAATGCCATAAAATATCTCCTGTCATGCAATGTCTCCGAGGCTTTAGCCTTGGTTTTTGGATTGTTTTTAGGCCTACCGACCCTTTTTTATCCGATTCAGTTACTCTATATAAATTTGGTGACCGACGGATTACCGGCTTTGACGCTGTCATTTTCGCCTAAAGACAGTCACCTTATGACCATTAGTCCCCAAAAAGAACTCATCATTCTTAAAAAACGGGACCAAACGTACATTGTCACTATTGGCTTTGTCGGTTCGCTTCTTGTCATTTTGTCGTATTTTATATATGCAAAAAACGGTATGGGCAGGTCGGCCGCTTTTTCCGTCCTCACTTTGATACAATCCTTTATCTTTATTGATCTTTGGTTGAGCCATAGACCGATTCATAAAAATTTGCATAGTTTATTATCGCCGCTATTTATTGTCGGATTTACAATCCCCATAGTGCTTCAAGTATTTATCCTGAGCAATCAGCTGACATCAGGAATCTTTAGGATCAATCCCGCCGCCCCGGCTATAATAGTCCAATATATTTTCATATCATTTATAATTCTAATTGGGATTAAATTGGTAAAACTATTTATCAAAGTATAGTTTCTGGATATGGTTGGTCTAGAGCGGGGGCAGATTCTACATTCCGATGCGGTTATCCTCAATAGGAATAAACGTCCAACCGGACAGGGGCCTTCATTTATTGATACCGAAAATGTTTTTGCGGTCGACGGAAGACAACCTTTATACATGATCGATTCTTTCGTCTCCGCAAATGATTCTTCTTGGGTTTATAAAGCTAAAGATTTGACCAACAAAGATTATGTGGCGATAAAGATTTCTAAAGCAGGCGTGTACGCGACAAAAGGAACAAGCGATATACTCGAACTTGAGGCAAAAACGATGGCCAAGTTGCGGCGTTGTCGAGGCGTCGTGTACGTCCGTAATTTGCTACGGATGGGTGACGGGAATCGGGCTATTGTCATGGATTTTATTGAATACCCGACTCTTGAGGATAAAATTAATCATCTCTTCAGTGTAGAGTCTCCAATAGAAGACGCGGAGCTTATAAAAGTCGTGAAAGAGGTATCGAAAACGAGTGAATATATGGCCCGCTTTGATCTTTTTCATACCGATTTAAAACCGGGCAACATTTATCTTGATCCGACATATACTTTGATATCAGATTTTGGAATCTCCACTTGGGTATTGCAGGATAGATCGATGGTGCCGGGAGAATCAATCTACATGGCACCCGAAATCATTGTCAGCAAAGGGAAGGTTAAGCCCAATCTTAGATCCGAGGAGTTTGTCATTGCGGAAATCGCTTATCAAATGCTGACAAACGATTTAATATTTAAACTTAGAAACAAAGCCGGACCAGAAAAAGTCATAAGAGCAATGGAAGAGTTTTCCTACCTTCAACTGAGAGATTTTGCTTCTCTTGAAAAAAGATTAGGGCCGAGGCGGGCGATATTAGTTGATAACGTACTCGGGAAAGTCTTGGAAAAAAATCCTCAAAAAAGGTATCCCGGACCGGTCGAATTCTCAAAAGCCTTGGAGAAAGCTATCTTATCGACATAACCGCGTAGATTATCGACTCTGAATCGATCTCTTCAAAATGTAGTAACTCTTCTGGAGTGCCGGACATTGGAGTCTTGCGGACGCAAAGATGAGTAAAGTTAGTGTTTGGTAGTGGGTGATTGTTGGCTAGTGATTCGAGGATTGCCTCGCCGATGCCACCTTCCGGATAATGATCTTCGACAACGATGACGTTAGGATGATCGTTGATCAATTGTTTTATCGCTTTATCGTTTAATGGTTTGATGCAGTAAAGATCGACGACGGTTGTTTCGACTCCTTTTTTTACGAGTTCTTGTTGTGCTTTCAAAGCTTCATGTAATGTAATTCCCGCAGCGATAACTAATATTTTCGAATTTTTATTTGTATTTTTGATTTTTGACTTTTGATTTTTGACTTTGTGTATTTTATATCCGCCAATCTCGAATTCTTCATCTTTATCGTAAATAACCGGCGTCTTTGATCGGGTAGTCCTTAGATAATTTATCCCCGGTATCGTCGCCATCAATTTGGTTAGGCTTTTGGCGGACGTTGCGTCGGCGGGATAGAATATTGTGCCACTTTGAATAGTTCTGAACATAGCTATGTCTTCCAGGCCCATCTGGGACGGTCCGTCGGCGCCGATCGAAACTCCGGCATGAGAACCGACAATATTTATATTTAAATGATTCGGGGCCTGTCTCGCATCTTTTCCCACCGGTGCTCGGTCGATCAATACCCCTCCACTGCGCGCCGTTGGGATCCCTAGATGTTTGACACCCGCTTTATTATCAACTATAGAATATTGTGACATTCTAATTTGGTCAAATATTTGCGTCAAAAAAGCGGCGAACGTGGAAATAAATGGTTTGAAACCAAGCGCTGAAAGGCCAAGGGCGGCATCGGCCATATTCTCCTCGGCAATAAACATTTCAAAAAAACGGTCAGGAAAACGCTTCTGGAATTTGTCTTCGTAGGTCGAATTGGCGACTTCGGCGTCCAGTACCACCACGTCCGGATTTTTTTCACCTAACTCGACCAGAGCCTCGCCATATGCTTCTCTAGTTGCAGCGGGGCCTGCCTCGGGTTTGCGCGCTGCCAGAAGCCCTCCACCCTCAACACCCGTTGCCAGTCTTCTGAGTATTTTTTGAATTTTATCATCGGTATTTGATTCGAAATTTTTAGGAAGCTGAATTTTGCCTCTGATTTTGAGGTCTACTTGGCCCAGTTCTTTTAGCGCCGACTTTAACTGTTTTTTGTCGAGCGCTTTCCCGTGCCATCCTTCTTTATTTTCCAAAAAAGAAATTCCCTTACCTTTTATCGTTTTAGCGATTATTATTCTTGGTTTCGAGGCAAAAGCAAATTTTTCACTTTCAAAAGGGGCCCCGCCGGAGGCGTGGGAAAGGCTTTCGTGAGATAAAATTTGTTGTTGCGAAGAAACCATTTCAAAGGCATGCAAGACTTGCTCTAAATCATGTCCGTCATGGACGACAATCGGCTCCCATCCAAAAGCTCGGGCTTTTTTTTCATAGTCGTGAAGATCCCAACCTTCTTCAGTCTCCGCCTCCTGACCAAGCCTGTTGACGTCGATTATCCCAATGAGATTGTCTAATTTATAATATCCGGCGATTTCCATCGCTTCCCATACTTGTCCTTCGGCCATCTCCGAATCTCCCATCAGTACCCATACTTTCGGTAAAGCACCAAATCCCAAATTCCAAGATCCAAACGATTTCGAATTTTCAATTTGAGATTTGATATTTATTTGTGATTTGTAATTTGGATTTTGGAATTTAAGCCTTAAAGCAAGGGCCATTCCGACCCCGACCGAAAGCCCGTGTCCGAGACTGCCCGTCGCCACGTCGACATATGGGAAGCGGGGATTGGGGTGACCTTCCAGTCTTGATCCAAATTTTCGCAATGTCAGTAACTCTTTATAGGAAATAGCTCCGGCGGCGTGATACAATGAATACAAAAGAGGACTGGCGTGACCTTTTGATAAAATAAAGTGGTCATTGGTATAGCTTTTTGGCTTTTTTAGATCAAAGTGATAAAACCCTCCGAAAAAAAGCGCTGTAATAAGCTCGACCGCCGAAAGACTAGAGGTCGGATGTCCGCTTCCGGCCGCAGTTGTCGACGTCAAAATGTCATAACGGATCAGTTTGCAGAGTTTTTCCAGTTCCTTTTCGTCCATAGTTTTAGATTAGCAAATTTTAAATAGGTATGATAGAAGGTTCTGGCGAAGGAGTAAATTTAAAAAAAAATGCCCACGGCCACGAAAAAATTATCGGCAAGTTAATGAATATAAAAAAACCATTGCCCTTGCCGGCACGAAATTTTACGGAATTGGAGGCAAGAGATATTCTCGCATGGACCACAAGGAAGATTAATAAAACACCCATAGTTAAAGATTTATTTAAAGAACAAAGGATAAGAAGGCACGAAGCAGAAGAGGCATCTTTGACAGATACCCTAACGGGATTAAGAAACAGAACCTATCTTTTGGGAGATGATAGGAATGTCGGCGAATTGGAACAGGAATTTAACAGGGCAATTCGCTTTGGAAATGATTTGGCGATCTTAGTCATAGACCTTGACCATTTTAAAGACATAAACGACAAGTATAGCCATGCAGCCGGAGACGAATTTTTAAAAATATTGGCCGACAGTATGAGAAAATCGTTTAGACACTCAGATGTAATCGCTCGGTATGGAGGCGAGGAATTCGTCGCTATTTTGCCGGAATTAAAAAAAAGAGAAGTAAAAGCGCTCATGAAAAGATTTCATAAAAATTATAAAAAACTTCAAATAGAAAGTGGGTTACTAAATAAATATTTTGTTAGTAAGCCAAATACCTTAAGCATAGGAATAGCCTTCCTCAAGGATGATAATGGTAAATCGAGATATGGCAAAGGAGATGAAAAAAAGTATCGTGATTATTTTAATGAGGCCGATAAAGCAATGTACAATGCTAAACGGTTAGGAAGGAATCGGACAGTGGTTTTTAAACCGTAAATATTTTTTTAAATTGTGATTGACTTAACTTTTAAAAAAGCTTCTCTATAATTTATTTATGCAAGAACAGAGCGATACTTTACCACATGTAAAACCTTTTGTTGAAAATCCCCAACCTAAAAAGGTTCCGCCGTTTGTAGAAAAACCCGACCCCGATTATAAAGTAGATCCTAGTTCTTTGCCTCAGACCGATAAACCACCTGGTTTTCCACAAGAAAAACCTATCGCACCTTTAAAAAAAACACCGGTACAGGAGACACAAGCGGAACCGACATTAACTGAAGAAGAAAAAGATTTGAAAAAATTAAAAGAGGACATTCGAAATAGACGAGAAAGATCTTATAGAAAGGATAGTTTTTCTTAATCATCCAATGTAGACGTATCTCCGACCGGTTGGCCGAGCTCCTGGGCCTTGAGGACTCTTCTCATGATCTTTCCCGAGCGAGTCTTGGGAAGCTTGTCGACGAAATCTATAGCATCAGGGGTAGCAATTGGGCCGATTTCTTTTCGGACGAGTTGTTTTAATTCTTCTTTCAGGACGTCATCTCCTGTCACTCCTTGTTTGAGAATTATAAAGGCCTTGATCGATTCTCCTTTGATTTCATCCGGCTTGCCGATGACAGCCGCCTCGGCGACTTTCGGATGGGAGACAAAAGCGGACTCAAGTTCGGCAGAGCCAAGCCTGTGGCCAGAGACTTTTATCACATCGTCATTTCGACCGACGATCCAATAGTATCCATCTTCATCGATTTTTGCCGAATCGCCTGAAAAATACACGTTTGGAATCTTTTCAAAATAAGTTTCATGATATCTTTTTGAGTTATTATAGACATCCATGAGCATGGAAGGCCACGGCTTTCTGACGATCAGGTACCCTTGGGTGTTGGGAGGGACTTTGTTGCCTTTTTCGTCGACGACATCGGCGTCGACCCCAAAAAAAGGCTTAAAAGCGCTTCCGGGCTTGAGAGGGACGGATGGCACCGGAGTGATCATGTGCATGCCGGTCTCGGTCTGCCACCAGGTATCCATGATCGGGCATTTTTCATGGCCGACGTACTTGTAAAACCAAAGCCAAGCCTCGGGATTGATCGGTTCGCCGACCGACCCCAGGATTTTCAAAGAATCAAGTTTATACTTTTTCAAAGGTTCCTCGCCGAATTTCATGAGAGAACGGACCGCGGTCGGGGCAGTATAGAATTTGGTGATTTTGTATTGATCTATTAACTTCCACCAGATCTCGATATCAGGATAAGTCGGCGTCCCTTCGTAGATGAAAGTCGTAATTCCGTTGATAAGAGGCGAGTAAAGGATATAGGAGTGACCGGTGATCCAACCGGCGTCGGCGGTGCACCAAAAAATATCGTCCGGCTTGATATCAAACACCCATTTCAAAGTCGCGTAAATCCCGACCTGGTAGCCGCCGTGACTGTGAACGACGCCTTTTGGAGTGCCGGTCGTACCGGACGTATAAAGGATGAAAGCCGGGTCGGTCGACTGCATGACTTCGGTCGGACACTGGACGCTTTGTTTTGAAATTAAATTTTGCCACGTTATGAAAACGGGTGTCGAGGAGGAAGGGCCGCCCGACTGCGCGGAGGCGATTTTTTCAGCCTGCCGCTGGTCGCCGAGCACTGGCGGGAGGGAATCCGAAACAGGACCCGTTTTCACTCTTTCTACCACAATTACATATTCTATACTTTTGTTATCTTTGAGGGCTTCCTTTACATTTTCCAGCGATGGAACAGTCTTCTTTCCGTATGGGTAGGCATTGGTACAGACCAATACCTTTGCCGCCGCGTCGGTAATTCTCGTCTTCAAAGCCGTCGCCGAAAATCCCGAATAGACAACTGAGTGGACGGCTCCTATTTTCAGGCAGCCGAGCATGGCGATGAACTGCTCAGGAACGCGGGGCATATAGATCATCACCTTGTCACCTTTTTTGACTCCTAAGGACTTTAGGCCGTTGGCGAATTTCGACACTTGTTCATTTAATTGTTTATATGTATAAGTCACGACTCCGCCATCATCTTGAGGCACCCAGATCATGGCGACTTTGTCGGCGACAGGAGTATTCATATGACGATCAAGGGCATTGGCGACAATGTTGGTCTGACCTCCGACAAACCACCGGGCGTAAGGATATTGCCAATCGAGGACCTTATCCCAGTTTTTATACCAAAAAAGTTCATTGGCGATTTTTTCCCAGAAGGCTTCGGGATTTTCGATAGATTCTTTATAAAGTTGGTCGTAGTTCTTGACGTAGGAGTTTTCAACTACTACCGGGTCGGGATTAATTAGCATAGTTCATTCTGGAACTATTTTTGGAAAAAATCAAGGGGAAATAAATTTTAGCTGTTTTGTTATAATACAGCCATGGAGAAGCCCAAAGAGCCGACAATAATGGACAAAACAATTGCAGATCAAATAGTGCGTAATTTATTAGGTATGTTCTGCGTTGGACATATCCGTATAGTAAATGTTCCATTATTATCATGGCCTTCTGAGCGCGATCCCGATCGTATGTTGTCAAGGGCTTTTACTGAGGCAGGTTTTCCAGAAGCAGTTTCTCAGGGAAAGCTTCCAAGTGTTCCTGGAGTGAGAGATGGACAAGAATATCTTATGGTGACGCTCCAACGCAGATCTATTTGACAAAATAAAAATTTGGTTTATAATATTTATCTATGAAAATTTCAGCAAGCAAATTTTATTTTTACTTTGACCCACCGCAAGGCGGATGTAATTGTTAAAGTAAAAATAATAAAAATTACACCCCGCCGCAAGCGGGTTTTTTTTGTAGAGTCTGTTTCCGGAAAAAACCGGAAATACAGACTCTAAATCCTCCTCGGATCGCTCCTCAAGACGACGAGCGAATAGCGAAGAGCTAAGTCTTGAGGGAAGATCGGGAGGATGCTAGGAGGACCAATTATGAAACAAAATACCTTAACAATAAATTATTTTTACTTTTATTTTACCCACCTCTGGCGGGATACGCTTTAATGTTTTAAAACATTAAAATACCCCGCCTAAATCGGCGGGTTTTTTTGTAAACGTCGTTATAAATTTAACTTTTAAAAATATGATAGGAGAAATCAGAATTGCCGGACCATGCGCGGCTGAATCAAGATCGCAGATGATTGAAACGGCTCAAGGATTAAAAAATATTGGAATAGAAATTGTTAGAGGTTGCTGGTGGAAGCCAAGGACCGTTCCCGGGTGGGAAGGAGTAGGTAAAAAAGCCGCTCCCTGGGCCTCGGAGATTACCAATATGGGAATGACGATTGCCACCGAAGTATTGTTGCCGGAACATGTCATTAAAGTCATTAATGGAATTGAGGAGACTGGAGGAGATCCGAGTAAGGTCCTGATGTGGTTGGGGTCGAGAAATCAAAACCATATGGTGCAAAGGGCGATTGCCAGAGCAGTGAAAAATCATGCCCCTGACAATGTCCAATTGCTTATCAAAAATCAACCCTGGCCAGATGCGAAAAACCCGGACAAAAGCCATTGGTTGGGAATAGTCAAACATCTGGAAAAAGCCGGTTTCCCAAAAGACAGGATGATTCTTGGCTTTCGCGGCTTTGCTTTGGGAGACATGATCGCCAATCCTAGAGGATTACGCAATATCCCCGATATTCCCGAATGGGAAATTGTCGAGCTGATGAAAAAATGGACGGGATTGCCAATGTTGATCGATCCGTCCCATATCGGCGGTACCGTTGAAAATGTGATCGGTATTACTCTTGAAGCAAGTAAAACAGGATTGTTCGATGGATTCTTGATCGAAGCCCATCCAAATCCCGCCATTGCAAAAACCGACGCTAAACAGCAGTTGAGTATTAGACAGTTGGAAAGCCTGCTGACATTGATATGAGTAAAGAAACATTGACCATTATCGAAGGCAGAAATTACCCGATTTTCGTCGGCATTGGTATCATGGGCCAAGCTTTAGGTCACCTGTCGTTGGCTAAATACCCGAAAATATCTATATTGGCCGACAATAATACTACGACTTGGATGGATCAACTAAAGAAAAATCTAGGCCGAAGCGATATCGGCGAGATAATCGTTCCGGCCGGTGAAGAGTCAAAACAAATTGCCCGGACGGAAAAAATATGGTTGGAAATGCTTGAGTCGGGAATGGACAGAAGCTCGCTTCTCATCAATCTCGGCGGGGGGATGATAGGCGACCTTGGCGGCTTTGCGGCCGCCTCGTATATGAGGGGAATCGATTTTCTCCAAATTCCGACGTCGCTTCTGGCGATGGTCGATGCCAGCGTCGGTGGCAAGACAGCTGTCGACGTCGGTGGCGTAAAGAATCTGGTTGGATCTTTTAAAAATCCAGTCGCCGTCATTGCCGACGTCGAGACTGTAAGTACTCTTCCGAGTCGGGAGTTGACCTCCGGATTTGCCGAAATGATAAAACACGGAGTTATAAAAGACCGGACACATTTTGAGGCGGTGACGTTCAAAAGACCGCAGGATTTTACCGAAAAAGAGCTGCTATCGCTTATCGTCGAGTCGATAAAAATTAAACTTGCCGTCGTCAAGGAAGACCCTGTGGAAAAAGGACCGCGGAAAACTTTGAATTTCGGCCATACGATAGGCCATGCCGTCGAATCTTTGTCTATGAGAACCGACGATCCGTTGCTCCACGGGGAGGCGGTTGCGATCGGCATGGTCGCCGAAAGCAGGCTCGCCGGAATGATGGAAATATTGTCCGAAGGAGAGCAAGTAGAAATAAAAAAAGCGATAGAGCGGACAGGCTTGCCGACAAGTATAAAAGGGCTTGACGAGGGAGAAGTTATTGAAAAACTAAAGACGGACAAAAAAAATAAGGCTGGAAGAATCCTTTGGAGTCTGCCAAAAAAGATCGGACAAGTTGGCTTTGACATTGAAGCACCACAGGAATTAGTAGTTGAAGCGATCAGACACATAATAGTATGAAAATTATCAAAATTCCGGGATCGAAAAGTTTGACCAATCGGGCTTTGATAATAGGAAGTATTGCCGGTGGGATAAGTACGATAGAAAATTTTTCCAAATGCGATGACAGCATGGTATTGATCAAAGCCTTGCAAAAATTAGGAGTGAAAATCACCGTATTTGGCAATAAATTAACGGTCGTAGGTAATGGCGGCAAATTTAAACATTTCAAAGGGATCCTTGACGTCAAAGAAGCCGGAACGGCGCTCAGATTCCTGACGGCTTTGACACATTTTGTCCCGGGAAAAGTGACTTTTAAAGGCTCAAAAAGGCTGATGGAGCGTCCGATAAAAGATTTAAAAAGATCTCTTGCCGGACTTGGGACCGGGAAAATCACCATTAAAGGAGATATTAGCAGCCAATTTATCAGCGCCATCCTTATGGTCTCGCCGCTTGTAAGAAAAGGACTGACGATAAAAGTCGCTGGCGATCTGGTCTCAAAATCATATGTCGACATGACGATAGATATTATGAAAAAATTCGGTGTCAAGGTAAAAAATGATCATTATAAAAAATTGGTTGTCGGAAAAAATCAATCATATGAAGCGATCGATTATCTGGTCGAAAGCGATGCGTCAGGAGCGTCATACTTTTGGGCGATTGCCGCCGTAACCGGAAAAGCCATCAGAGTGACCAATGTCGATCCGGTTTCAAGCCAGGGCGACGTGAAATTTCCGGATTTGCTTGAAAAAATGGGATGTTTGGTCAGAAAAAATATCGAGAAAAAATGGATCGAGGTCAAAGGACCAAGGCAACTGCAAGGAATAAGGGCCGACATGAGTTTGATGCCCGATACGGCCCAGACTTTGGCGGTTGTAGCCGCTTTTTCAAAAGGGGTAACGGTCATAACCGGGCTTGGGACGTTGAAAGTCAAAGAAACTGACAGGTTGGCCGCTTTAAAAAATGAATTGGGGAAAATCGGAATTAAAAGTAGCGTCACTACGGACTCGATCATGGTTATGGGCGGATGCCCGAAAAAAGCGGTCGTAGAAACTTATGGCGATCATCGGATGGCGATGGCTTTTGCCGTCGCGAACGCAAAGGTGCCGGGATTAGAAATTAAAAATTCGTCGGTCGTATCAAAATCGTTTCCAGAGTTCTGGACACAGTTTAGACAAGTACTATGAAAATAGTTTTAATCGGATTCATGGGGGCGGGAAAGACGTCGGTCGCCGATGTTTTGTCAAAGAAGTCTGGTCTCGAAAAAATCGAGATGGATGATCTGGTGGTAAAAAAATCGAAAAGAAAAAACGTTTCCGAGATTTTTTCCAAAGACGGAGAAACGCGTTTTCGCGAACTGGAGATAGAAATCTCAAAAGGCTTGCGAAAGAAAGATCAAGTAGTGATTTCAACCGGCGGCGGTGTTGTCATGAATAAAATAAATATTGATTATTTAAGAGAGAATGGCTTGGTAATTTTTCTCAAGACATCGTATGGGACAATTTTGAAAAGGATAGGTCATGATGATAATAGGCCTTTATTTAGAGACAAAATAAAAGCAAAAAAATTATTCTCATTAAGAAAAAAACTGTATGAAGAATATTGCGATTACGTAGTTGAGACGGATAAATTATCAGTTTTAGAAATAGTTAATTTCTGTCATTTATTATGAGAATTTCAGCTAAAACAAAATTTTGTGTCATCATTGGCGATCCGGTTGGACATTCGTTGTCCCCGGCGATGCATAATGCCGCTTATCGTCATTTGGGGATTGACGACAAGTATGTATATTTGGCCGCTAATGCAAAAGTCACCGACGTTGGAAAAATAGTAACGGCAATGAAAGTGATGGACAATTTTCACGCTTTGACGTGCACCGTCCCTCATAAGATCGAAGTGATGAGATATTTGGATTGGATTGATCCTATTGCGAAAAAAATCGGTGCCGTCAATTCTGTCGTCAAAGAAAATGGAATTTTAAAAGGATTCAATACTGATTGGCTTGGGGCAATCATTCCTTTGGAAAAAATGATAAATTTAAAAAATAAAAAAGTTGCCTTACTCGGTGCCGGAGGGGCGGCTAGGGCAATTGTTTATGGCTTAAAAATAAAAGGGGCCGAGGTGACGATACTAAACAGGACGGTCGCCAAAGCGGAAAAATTGGCGGTAGAATTTCGTTGTCGATTTTCCAGTTTGGAAAATGAAAAAATTATTGGACAGTCGGATATCGTCGTCAATTCAACCACAGTCGGGATGAAAGATGGAAGACTGCCGATAAAAACTGGAAATATTAAAGCCGATCAGATCGTTTTCGACGTCGTTTATGGTAAAAAAGAAACATCATTTCTAAAGGAAGCGGAAAAACGGGGAGCAAAGACGATCTCAGGATTGGAAATGCTTTTGTATCAGGGAGTTGCCCAGTTTGAGCTTTATACGGGCAAAAAAGCACCATTGTCGATAATGAAAAATGTTTTGAAAAAGTTATAAATTTATTTTAATTATTATGGCAGGAAATACTTTAGGGAGATTATTTCGGGTGACATCTTTTGGCGAGTCTCATGGCGGAGCAGTCGGTGCTGTCGTCGACGGCTGTCCGCCGGGTTTAAAAATAAGTGAGGAAGACATCCAAAAAGATCTGGACAGGAGAAAACCTGGTCAAAGCGCTATCACGTCGCCGCGGCGTGAGCAGGATGAGATCCATATTTTGTCAGGAGTGGTCGACGGGGTGACGACCGGAGCGCCGATACTGCTTTTGGCATGGAATAAAGACGCCCGGCCGCAAGATTATGAAAACCTTAAAAATGTATACCGTCCCGGCCACGCGGACTACACTTTTCAAAAAAAATATGGAGTTCGAGACTGGAGAGGATCAGGACGGGCGTCAGCCCGGGTGACTTTGGGGTGGGTAGCCGCCGGCGCAATCGCCAAAAAGTTTTTAAAAGATAAGTTGGAAATAGAGTTTCTGAGTTATGTCGAACAGGTGGGGAATATCAGAACCAACATTGATTTTAATAAAGTCACGTCCAAACAAATTGAATCAAATGTCGTCCGTTGCCCCGACAAAAAAGTCGCCGACAAAATGATCAAATTAATTAATCAGGTCAAAGGTGACGGTGATTCTGTCGGCGGCGTCATAAAAGGAGTGATAAAAAACGTACCGGCGGGATTAGGTGAGCCGGTGTTTTCCAAGCTTTCAGCCGATCTTGGCCACGCGATGCTTTCCATCAATGCCGTCAAGGGATTTGAGATCGGCAGCGGTTTTGAGGGAGTAAAGATGAGAGGAAGTAAACATAATGATGAGTTTTTTATAAATGAAAAGGGAGAAATCAGGACCAAGACCAATAATTCCGGAGGAACTTTGGGTGGGATATCCAATGGGGAGACTATCCATTTCCGGGTCGCATTTAAGCCGGTGTCGACCATTAGAAAAAAACAGAAAACGGTTGATATTGAAGGTAATGCAATCGAATTGCAGGCGAGCGGTCGTCATGACCCATGCGTCCTGCCGCGAGCGGTACCGATCGTCGATGCCATGGCGGCATTAGTAATTATGGACCACTTGAAGACTGTCCTTGTTTGAAGACAGTCTTCATTTAAAGAGTGTCCCAAAATATCAAATATGGAAACAAAAATCAATAATTATAGAAAACAAATAGATCTAATCGACCACCGGGTAATTAATTTATTGTCTAAAAGGATGTCGGTCGTGAAAAAAATAGGGGAGTGGAAGAAGAAAAATGGACTGCCGCCATTGGACAAGACGCGCTGGTTGGAAGTCTTGGCTGATAAAATGAAGAAAGCGGAAAAACTGAATATTGATCAGACTATGGTCAAAAAAATTTATGAGGCAATCCACAAGGAAGCATTAAAAATTGAAAAGCAAATATGAAACTAGCCGATCGAATGAATAATTTTCCCGAATACATTTTCTCTGTTTTGGACAAAAAAGTTGCCGAGGTTCAAAAAAAGTCCGGTCGCAAAGTACTGAGCTTTGGAGCGGGCTCACCGGATTTTCCTCCAAGTAAGGTTTTGGTAAAAAAGTTGCAGGAATTTATCGCCGAGCCGGGTAGTCATATGTATCCGGGGTATGGTGCGATTCCGGAATTTTCCCAGGCGATCAAGAATTGGTACAAAAAAAGATTTGCCGTTGAAATTGACGATCATGAACTTTTTCCTTTACTTGGGGCCAAAGATGGTGTCAGTCACCTGCCTCTGGTCATGTTAAATCCCGGCGATGAATTTTTAGCGCCCGACCCGGGTTATCCGGGGTTTTTAGGACCCGCTTTAATGATTGGGGCTAAGCCGGTATTTTACAACTTGACGGAAAAAAATAATTTCAAGATAGATTTGTCGGAGTTAGAAAGAAAAGTGACGAAAAAAACCAAGTTTATTTGGGTGAATTTTCCTGGAAATCCGACCGGTCAGGTCGCGACACTTGAAGAGTTGAAAACGGTCGTAGAATTTTGTAAAAAACATAAAATTTGGCTCGTTTACGATAATGCCTACTCCGAGATCACTTTTGGAGGTTTTGTTGCCCCAAGTATTTTGCAGATCAAAGGATCAAAAGAGGTGGCGGTAGAAATCGGCAGTTTTTCCAAGACGTTTTCTTTGGCGGGATTTAGAATGGGATGGATTGTCGGCAATCGTCAGTTGATCGCCGGACTATCAAAGGTAAAATCCCAGGTTGATTCCGGAATGACAAAATCTTTGCAGAAGTTGGGGGCCTATGCTTTGGATAATTTTGATGAAAGCTGGCATAAAAAAATGATCAAAAGTTATGAAATGCGACGCGACACTATTGTGGAAAATCTAAAAAAAATCGGGCTTGAAGCGAAAAAAACAAAAGGAAGTCTTTACCTTTGGGTGAAAATTCCGGATGAGTGCAAAGATTCTGAAGAATTCACCGGGAAAATTCTCGAAGAAAAACAGATTTTACTAGTCCCCGGAACGGCTTACGGAAAAAACGGCAGAAAATATGTAAGAGCGAGTATTTGCGTCAATATCGATGATATAAAAAACTACTTCGATTAATCGAAGTGTATTTTTAATATGAAAACAACAAAAATAATTGCCATTGTCGGATTCGGTCGATTCGGTCATACCCTCAAAAGATTACTCGAGGACGATTTTTCTGTGGTGGTCGTTGGCCGGGAAAATCCCCAGGATATAAAAAAAGCCGACACCATATTTTACGCCGTCCCGATCTCAGAATTTGAATCGGTCATAAAATCGCACAAAAAGTTCTTCCGGGAAGATCATTTATTGATAGACACACTATCAGTCAAAGTACACCCGGCGGGTGTGCTTGAGCGCCATCTGAAAGGAAAAAAGACGCAAGCGATCCTGACTCATCCGATGTTTGGTCCCGATAGCAGTAAGGGCGGATTTTCCGGACTGCCGATGATCATGAACAAGTTCTTGTCAACTAAAGAAAATTACTTGTTTTGGAAAAAATTTTTTGAAAAAAAAGGCCTCGAGGTGGTAGAGCTGTCGGCTCGGGAACATGATAGGTTGGCGGCTAGATCGCAGGGACTGACTCATTTTATTGGAAGACTTTTGGCGGAATTCGGGTTTGAAAAGACGTCCATCGATTCTTTGGGGTCAAAAAAACTACAGGAAGTAATGGGTCAAACCGTAAACGACACTTGGCAGCTCTTCTCGGACCTTCAGAATTTTAATCCGTACACTAAATCGATGAGAATTAATCTAGGGAAAGCTTACGACAAACTTTACGATAAGTTGCTGCCGATGCGGGCCGATCGACAGCGGTTGGTCTTCGGTATCCAGGGCGGGAAAGGGAGCTTCAACGAAGAAGCGATCTTATCGTATGTAAAAAACAGAAAAATACAAAAGTTCAAAATAAAATATCTGTACACGTCGGAGAAAGTACTAAAAAATCTCCATGACGGTGATATCGATTTTGGTCTATTTGCCATCCAGAATGCTGTCGGAGGTGTCGTTGAAGAATCGACCCACGCGATGGCAAAGCACAAATTCAAGATTGTATCGGAATTTTCTATTTTGATTCGTCATTTTCTGATGAAAAGGAAAGACATCGACTTGAAAGATGTTGATATGATTATGGCCCATTCGCAAAATTTCCGTCAGTGTAAAAATAATCTTCGGAAGATGTTTCCCAATATGAAATTGGAGACTGGTAAAGGCGATCTTATGGATACGGCCAAAGCGGCGGAAGCTTTATCTTTGGGTAAAATATCCAAGAAGGTGGCTATCTTAGGGCCAAAAATCTTGGCAAAAATGTATGATTTCGACATCATCGCCGGAGATTTGCAGGATAGCGCCAATAATTTAACAACATTTTTTTTGGTCAGTCGATAAAAATTTATAAATTTAGTATTATATTATTCATTATGACAATAGAGGAAAGATTGAGTCTCATAAAACAAGTCGGCGAAGAGATCATCCAGGAAGATGAATTGAAAAAACTTCTCGAAAGCGGGGAAGAACTTATCGCCTACGACGGATTCGAGCCGTCAGGGCAGATCCATATCGCCCAAGGAATTCTTCGGGCCATAAATGTCAATAAAATGATCAAAGCCGGGGTGAAATTCCGTATGTGGGTAGCCGATTGGCACGCGATGGCCAATAATAAGATGGGTGGGGATCTGGAAAAAATAAAAACTGTCGGACGTTACTTTATCGAGGTTTGGAGAGCATCGGGAATGGATCTTTCGAAGGTTGAATTTTTATGGGCCAGCGACATGGCCAAAAATCCTGATTATTGGAAATTGGTTTTACAGGTGGGGAAGTCCAACGCCTTAAAAAGATTTGTCCGTACCGCTGAGATGATGGGTCGAGAGGAATCTTTGGATAAATTGACTGGATCTCATATCATTTATTCGTGTATGCAGGTCGCCGATATTTTTATGCTGAAAGCCAATATTACCCAACTTGGCATGGATCAGCGGAAAGTCAATATGCTAGCTCGGGAAGTCGGACCAATTTTGGGTTTCTGGAAGCCGGTCGTCGTCTCACATCACATGCTTATGGGCCTGTCCAAGGCCCCAGAATACACCTACGAGGTGGGGAATGGCCCGACCGAAAGCGCTATTCAACGCACAATTGCCCGAAAAATGTCAAAATCGATGCCTGATTCGGCGATTTTCATGACCGACACGACAGAAGACATCAAAAGAAAGATAAACAAAGCCTATTGTTTGGAAGGGGATATAAAAGAGAATCCGATTTTGGAATACTATAAATACATCATATTTGAGTCCTTCGACAGGCTCAGGATAAACGAGTTGCGAGTTAACAGGCCGGAGAAATTCGGGGGAGATTTGGCATTCAGGACTTACGAAGAACTGGAAAAATGTTTTGCCGAAAAAAAAGTCCACCCGATGGATCTAAAAGCTACCTTGGCAGTCCTTTTGGACAAGTTGATCGAACCTGTCTGCCGCCATTTTGAAGAAGATGCGACCGCAAAAGAACTTCTCAACAAAGTAAGATCATACCAGGTGACGAGGTGATTTTCCTTTACTGTATCCGATAGGTTCAGTGGCAAAATCTTCATGCCAAGGTGTATATGTCTTTCCTATTTGAACCGAGGGTGGCTTCGCAAGGGATGATATTATTTTTCCCAAATTTCCTGCTGCAAGCACAGTCAGGATTAGACCCAGGTTTAGAACAACAAACTGTGTTCCGAATTCAACTAGAAAATTGGCGGTCTTTCCTTCCATATAAGGATTATATTATACTTTAATATTATCCATTTTGCATACCTTTGCTATACTTCTTAGATGAACATTGGCGTCTTCGACTCCGGTCTCGGTGGGCTAACTATTCTTAAATCTCTTCTAAAGGAGCTTCCAGAGTACAACTACGTTTATTTAGGTGATAACGCCCGGGTCCCCTACGGCAATCGCTCGGCCGAGACTATTTATGAGTTCACCAAACAAGCGGTTGATTTTTTGTTCAAAAAAAACTGCAAATTGGTTATTTTAGCCTGCAATACGGCGACGTCAAACGCGCTGGTAAAAATCCAAAAAGAATATTTGCCGAAATATTTTCCGGATCGTCGAGTTCTCGGCGTTATCAAACCAACAATCGAAAATATAAAGGAAAATAATCATTTGAGAGTCGGAATTGTCGGTACCAAAGCGACCGTAAATTCCGGAGCCTTCGTCCGTGAGATCCATAAAGTATTGCCTAAGGCGGAGGTATACCAACAAGCATGTCCGATGTTGGTGCCTTTTATTGAAAACGGAGAAAAGAATGAAAAGATCCTCAAACTCATTTTGGAAGAATATCTCCACTTTTTATTGCAAAAAAAAATAACGACGATAGTATTGGCTTGTACCCACTACGGATTAATAAAAAAGCAATTCCAAGACGTAGTCGGCCCCAAAATCAAAGTGATTTCCGAAGGTCGTTTAGTGGCGGATAAATTACGGACTTACCTTAATAAACATCCGGAAATCGAAAAAAATCTTGATAAAAAATATCAGACCGAATATTTTGTCACCGACCTGAGCCCCGATTATCACGAGCTGATAAGATTGTTCTTAGGCTCACATTGGAAAGACACGAAAATTAATTTAATTAATTTATCCAGTTGACAGACAAGTCGTTTTTGCTACAATAAATCATTGTTAAATGTTTTTGATGTAATTTCGCGGTTTTCGCAATTCGAGTGAAAGGCTTTTTTTTGACCAGTTCGGCTTCATATACTTTCGAGACTAGATTCAGTCAATCTGCTTATAAAACCTTAAAGGTTAAATATTAATTATTAAGCAAACTATTAAATATTAAATTATTAAACGCAATTGTTTAAAGGTTTAAAAGTTTTTTTAACCTTTAATATTTAAGGTTTAACATTTTATGCTGGGGGGTGATTCTAGATGAGCAAAAAATTATACGTAGGTAATCTTTTGTACGAAGTGACAGACGAAGATTTGAAGACGCAGTTTGCCACAGTCGGCACGGTCGTCTCCGCATCCGTCATCAGATTCAGAGACAGCGGTAGATCAAAAGGCTTCGGATTTGTCGAAATGTCGACTGAGGAAGAAGCGAAAAAAGCGGTCGACTCGATGAACGGCCAAGATTTCAAAGGCCGCAAATTGGTCGTATCAGAGGCCAGGCCTCCAAGAGAAAGAACTCCTATGGGTGGGGATTCTCAACCACAAATGTAAAATACCTCATCCCGAACTAGTTTCGGGATCTGGTTAAGATGAGATGCTGAAACAAGTTCAGCATGACAAAGTAAAAGGCTGGGTGTACCCCGGCCTTTTTACTATTTTAATGTTTTAAAACGTTGAAGCGATTAAAGGTGATAGGGGACTTCAAGTTTGAAACGATTTTTTAAAACCCGCTCAATAATTTTATCAGCGTTTTTAAGCCCCATTTTTTTAAGATTCTTCGCTTCACTCAGGATGACAGAGGTGGTTGGAACTTTTTTATCGAATAGTCTATACAAGACTTGGTCGGCTTCTTCGTAGGTAAATCCAAACTCTCCTTCGTCCGTTTGGCCCGCCCAAAGTCCGGCGGTCGGGGCGGCTTCAATTGTTTTATTCTCCACTTTTAGATATTTTGCCAGCTGGTAGACATGAGTTTTGTAAAGATGGCTAATAGGCTCGATATCGGAGGCGGCGTCGCCAAAGCGGGTAAAATAACCCAAAAGGCGCTCGGATTTGTTTTCCGTGCCGCAGACTAAGGCGTTTTCCCGCTTGGCCGTATCGAAAAGGATAATCATCCGGACCCGGGCCATGATGTTGCCAAGGCGAACGCGATCAAGATTCGGTAAAGTATTTTTTTCACGTGACAAAAAATTCTGTACCGAGTCCTCTTTGAAGATTAATTGTTCGAATTTATTTACGATGCTTTTAATTTTTTCATACGGCAAGCTTAGGGCGAAGATATTCTCCGGTTTGTAGGCTTTTTGCAAAAGTTTGTGGGTCGTCGCCGAATCTACTCCGCCCGAAATTCCGATAACGACTTTATTTATTCCGGTCTTTTTTTGAACGGATTTAAGAAAATCGACGATTTTCCCAGTTTCAGACTTTGGATTGATAGGAGGCAAAGATTTCATGAGTATAGTATACTATTTATTGATTTAAATCCAAAGCTCAAATGCCAAATGACAAATCAAATCCAAAATCTAAAATCTAAAAAATCATTGTTTTAATTTTGAGCTTTGAGCTTATTTTGAAATTTGGATTTTGTCATTAGGATTTATTATGAAGTATCAAATCGCTCTCTTGATCGGTCGTTTCCAACCCTTTCACCTAGGCCACCTTTATTTGTTAAGAAAGTCCTTCGAAATGGCCGAGAAAATCGTCTTTGTCGTCGGAAGCGCCAGCATTTTTGACGAAAATAACCCTTTGAGTTATGAGGAAAGGAGAAAAATGTTGGAGAAAGTTTTAAAGTATGAAGGTTTGAGTGATAGGGTAATTAAGATAGTTCCTCTTGAGGATTATTTTGACAATGAAAAGTGGCTAAAAAAATTGATTGAAGCCGCTGGGCCTTTTGATATTGTCATCAGCAACAACGACTGGGTGAACAGCATAGTCGAAAACGGCGGCTACAAGACGCTTAGAGAGCCGTATTATAAAAGAAATTTGTATGAAGGTTGGAGAATAAGGAAGCTAATTCGTACCTCTTTGTCATCCCGAGCGAGGCCAAAGGCCGAGTCGAGGGATTTTGAATGGCAAAATAGAGTTCCCAAATATTTAATTTCAAATCTCAAATTTCAAGTCTCAAATCAATTTTTAATTTCAAATAAACAAATTTTTAAACACGTAGTAGTGGGAGGAACCTTCGATCACTTTCATGCCGGCCATGAAGAATTGTTAAAAAAAGCTTTTGAAATAGGGAAAAAAGTGACTATCGGGGTGGCGACAGAAGAACTTTACAAAAGTAAATTATTGGCCAATATAATCGAGCCGTTTTCAACCCGAAAAAAATCCGTCAGTGAATTTTTAAAAAATAAAAATTGGTCAAAACGAGCCAATACCATTGCTTTTTCCGAGTTCACCGGAGGAGCGGCCGAGAAAAAAAATGTCGATGCCATCGTAGTCTCCCGGCTTACGTACCCGAACGCCTTAAAAATCAATGAAATACGCGAAAAAAATCATTTAAAGCCTTTGAGAATTACAATCATCAAGGACGTCTTGGCCGAAGACGGGAGACTCATTTCCTCCGAACGAATCCGGATCGGTGAAATTGATAGAAAAGGCAAGTTATACAATCTCATCGCTAGCCACCAGTCACTGGCCACCAATCATTATCTTACTATGCCCGAAAGCTTACGAGGGAAACTGCGTAAACCTCTAGGGAAGGTATTTAGCGAAGTTCACCAAGTTTTAAAGTTCATCGGATTATTCAAACCCGTCATGGTGATCGCCGTTGGGGATATAATCGTCAACTCGTTAATAAAAAATGATGCCGAGCCCGATATTAAAGTAATTGATTTTCGATCGAGAAGAAAAGATGTAAAAGAAGACAGTCTTAATACGAAGACTGTCTTCAAAAGAAGAGCGTCCTTTGTGAATAAACCAGGCACAATCAACCTGAAAACCGCTGAAAAACTGAGGGAGTCAATCAAAAATGTCATGGTGAACCCGACGAACCACGATAGACATCATTGGTTTGTTGTTGATGGGGAAGAAGACCTCCTTACACTGCCGGCAATTTTATATGCGCCCTTGGGTAGCTTGGTTTTATACGGACATTGGCAGCTTGGAATAGTCGCAGTCGAAGTGACCGAGAAAAGAAAAACAATGATATCCAAAGTTTTGAGAAAATTTACATAATAAAAAGATTTGTAAAATCCTTACGAAAAAGTATAATTTAGGAAATAAATAATTATGTCAGAGCGAGTCAGTGAACCTAAACCAGTAAGACATATTAAATTTGTTGCCCCTGACGTTGAATCAAGAGGTATACTTGGCCCTTCGTCTTTTTATACAGTAGGTAATCCCCCGATAGAATATTGGCCGAATCAAGATAAAGGAGCGGTTCCTGGTTTTAGTTTTGTACATTCCCCAGGTAGTCGACCAACAAATGAAATTTCTTACCTCAAACCTTTTGAACCTTATGCCCATAATGAAAGATATCCAAGAACCGGAATAGAACTTTATCGTCAGGCTTTGTTTGAATTTTTTGGTGAGGAAAGAATCAAATCAATGGAGGGTAAGACAATTCTATTTAATTATCTAAAATCAATGGGTCACGGACATAGAAATCAGGCGGAAGATGAGGCGGTTTTTGCATCATTGTTGCTTGGAGTCAGAGCAGTTTTTTTTGATCCTCAAGATGCTATCTCACAGGATGCCGCTTTCTATATAAACGGGAAAAATATGATCATGCAAATGATCCACAAAAATAAACTGGACTATAATGCCCTTCTTGATTATGTGCAAGAATATGAGAAAACAGTTCCTAAGGGTGTAAAAGGAGCCAAAATAAGAGCGAAAAATAAAATTACTTTACAAATCGCAAAATTGGCCATCGATGTTTTAAGAGAAGGAGGAATGAATGAGAATGCTTTATTAAGAATGTCAAAATCTAATGAAAGAACCACACAATTACTTTTGAAAAACATCGCTCTAATTGAAAGAACTCTGACGGAAAAACCTTTGGCAGAAGCTTCTCTTAAAGTAGCTAAAGCAACCGGTGCTGTCGGTATCATTACAACTTTTACCAGGACAATCGCGGCAATTGATGAGAAAATGAAAAGAGAATATATCGGCGATAATAATTTTCCCCGGGTCTCGTCAATTCCTGATAATGGTTATAAAGAAGTCAGACTTCCCGGAGAAAAGAAAAAGAAAATAAACTATATTAATGACGGGTTGCTGACGGAACAATTTGCGGGAAATCCAGGAGATGATATTTCTTATACGGTCGCCGATGATGGTGTAGGTCGAAATCTCACTAGGTTTTTTGGTATAAAAAAAGAAAGAGTATATACGGTTGGAACTATCTCAGACAGTATTACTCCTGAAGAATTTGCTCAAAAATGGCAATCGGAAGATACAAAAATATTGATGCCGATAAGCGGAAATGCCCACAATCTTCCATTTATAAAAAAAGCACTCATGGAGTTAAAAGATGACAAATCGAAATCTTGGTTAAAGAAAAACAAGATTGGGATGACGGTATATCTCGCCGATAGGTTGGATTTGGTCGAAGAAGTTAGGGAAATAATTGAGGCAAACGGTCTTCAAGATTTTGTTGAAATCGCATCATGCTCAAGCGTCGCAGGAGCCGCTGAGCTGAAACAAGTATTACAAAGGACTCATAAAATTGAGTGGAGAAGCCCAGGGGAAAATATCCTGACTGGTGCTGATGTGGGAACATGTGAAGTGGGGCTAGCTACGGAAGGAACCGCCACCTCAGTAAATGAGCCGTGCAATTTAAAACACATGGTGCAATTGCCAGGAGGCCCTGGAGCGATACCTTCTTCTTATCCACAGTCTAGTTTTGATTTCTGGGCAAGCCACGGATTCAACCCTGGAGAATGGGGGCTTGCTCAAACACCTCAAATAACCTTTATCGATATGATTGACGATCTGTTGACCAAAGAAGAAAATGGCAGATCAAAAGCAGAAAATATCGCCTTAAACGGTTATATGCAGGCTAATCACGATAGTAACTTCAGAGTATTGGCAATATTTTTATTTGATTTATTTCAACCTGAAGGAAAATCGCAAGACGATCTACTCAAGATGTTTGATCACGTAAGTATGGAACATAGGCGGCAAAAAATAGATAAGTTAAAGGAATTAGGCTACTTTGAAGAAGTAAATAAGATCATGGAACGAGCTGTAATGGCAAAATTAAGTTAAATGCACGAGTAAAAATGGCCGAAAAAATTATAAAAGACCTCGGATATGCAAGATGGAAAACTCATCAATTTAAGAATAATGTTGATGAGCTTAAATGGAAATTATTTCTTTTGACATACGGGACAACTTTCCAACAATATGAATCAAATAAGATAAAATGGGATAAAACCGAGGCAGAGAGATCTTTATTAGCCGAAAACTTAAAAAGTAATCCGATATTGCAAGAGATAATGCCATTTTATCTAAGACAGCCTGGGGAAGAGTATTTTACAAGAGAAAATCTTTTAGAATTGGAAAGAAAACTTCTTAAATTGGCCGGATTCGAAGGCGACATGGCCGGATTTTTAAAAAAAGTCAAAAAGGATACTGCTATAGTGACTTTCATGGGAGGAGCCGGTACAAGATGGGAAAAAGGCAATAAAGAGAGTACCAAGGAAGGAGATGAAGGTTTAACTGAATTAGAAAGATCTACATCTCATAAAGGTATTACGCCAAATACTCCAAGGATATTTGCTCCTGTTGATAATCTGATTCCAAGTGAAATTGTCGGACAAGATCAAATTGCCAAAGATCGGA
>JAJYIX010000001.1:0-31539 GCA_021789865.1 bacterium | reverse complement strand
TTTCCAACCCTGTCTACAATATTCTAGCAGTTAAAGATCTCGGGTCGGAACATTTTGTCATCTATGGAGGCGACACCAATAAAGATGCAGATGCCAATAGAGAAAGAATTGAGAGAGAGATACTGGCTCCGGCCAAGACTAAAGCAACTTTAATTAGACAGAAGATTCATCCTGGAAAGGAAAAAGTTTCAGGGATAGGGGACATGTTCTTGCAAATGACCGAAGACGAAGAAGGCAAAAAAGCTTTTAAAAAAAAGTATATAGTAGTTAATCAAAGCTCTGATGAAAATTCTTTTCAAACTGCGACATTATCTCTTTTGTCTATGTACGTATTCGATAAATATGGGATTGATTTGAGTTGTATTTTACCGACGATGATTTCGACAGAAGAAAAGGTGCCATATCCTTTGGTAATTGATAAAAATGGCCTTCCTGAAAACAATCATCATTGGAAAGATTATGGTGGTGATCCGCCAAAAGGCCTATCAAAACAATCGAATATTGGCGTAAGGATTTATAAGGCAAAAGCCCTTTTAAAAGAGATAAATTCTCGTAGACCTATTTATGAAAAATTAAAAAAAGGCGAAAGAAAGGTTGATTATTACGACGAAGAATATAAATATGATCACATCGAAAAAAGCTTTATGCGAAGCAGAGCTTTTCTTTTACTTTCTTTGCCGATAGCCATGGAAGAAGAAGACGCTCATCCTTTTAAAGCCCCGCAACAAAGGGAGATATTTGAAAACGATATACAAAAAGTATTAGCCCAAGATGACGAATTCGGCATAAGGCATTTTGGGGCCGATAGCAAGTGGTTCATAAGGAAAATGACTAGATTATATAAATCGAATATTACCGATAGATTAGCCAATCATAACAACCATGAATTCCATATGAAACTTAAACTTCGTTTTGCGTTGGAGAAGTTCTATAGATATAACCTACCGCTTTTGGAGTTTTTTACTAAAATTCCTGAAAGCGTTTATAGCAATCCGGTCAATTTCAGTCCTTTAGAAGGATCAGAGTCAATAAGAGAACTCCTGATCAACATGACTTCAAATTTTGAGGCGATCGCTAAATCGCTTGCAAATAAAGGCAAGCTCCCTGATCAAACGGATGACACAAAAATAGGGCAATTAGATAAAAGACAGCTTGTTCAAAGATTCTTACAGGCAAATATCGCTTTGCTTGACTTAATGGAAAATAGTGAGGTGGCTGAGCTGGTCCTTGATAATAATATTTCGATGACTGATCTTTTCAACAATATGGCTGATCACCAAAAGTTCTGGCAAGGATTTTGTATGCAATTTGCAGAAGGATTGGGATTAAATACGGATATGTCTAAGATTCTCGGCAAAAATCATTTTGTAGATCCGAAAAAGCTATAAAAAAATTACGATTTGATTATTTTAAGACTAACAATAGTTACTTGTTTGTAAATATTAGGGTGCAAAATAAACAGTTGTAGAATAAGGATTTTTTCCTTTTAAGCCGGTAATTACTGCATAATTACCCTGATATGGAGCTCCGTTTTTCCCGTTAGTCACTTTTTGTCCTGATAAGCTGAAGATTGAGCCGTCTTTTACTTTATGTTTATGTGCAGACCAACCATCTTTTTCACCTCCTGGTGTATATGAATGTATAGTCACTTGAGCATCCGTAAGCACTCTCGGATTTACGATTATCAAACAATTTCCGTCGGATCCATCTCTGAATACGCTCACGGCTTTTTTTGGATTTGCTAACTTGCACATGTCTTTTGCAGATAGATTTACAAGTGGTTGTACCGGAATGAGTCCATTTTTTTCTAATATAAAAAAGCGCCCGGACCCTTTTGCATCCTGAGCGAGAAAAGGTGAGAGACCTTTTTTCATCTCCAAAAGACTAATCGGTTGCATTAAATTAGATAATTATAGTAAGAGTTTATAATAAATGCAATATGTTGTCAGTTCAATCTGCATGTAGAATAGGTACGAGAGCGCGTGATGCTTGTTATCGATATTTATTTAAATTAGAATATAGTCACTATGAAAAGCCCAAAAACTCTTGATGAGGCATTCAAACTGATCAATAAACAAGCTCTGGAAACTTTCCTGAAAAAGCATAAAGATTACGGTAAAGGAAACATCTTGGATATGGGGGAGTTGGGAATTGCTTTTCGTGTATCGGAAAAATTCAACAGAATCAAACATTTGCTCATGAGCGGCAATAAGCCGACCAACGAATCGCTCGACGACTCGTGGATCGACATTGCCGTCTATGCGATAATCGCCGTACTTCTTAGGAAGGGATGGTTCGAGAAGCTCGAGGTAAAAAAGTAATAGAGCTTTTGATATAATAATTAAAATGCGGAGGCCTGCCGTGGGTTCATTCCCGCCAGGGTTCGATCGGCTATAAAACCGCCGAATCTCCACGCTGTCGGGAACCCTTTCCCCGCGTCACCCGCATTTTTTATATAAGAATGTATATGATATATCAACCGTATCAACCAAAAGATTTCGAAAAAAAGTGGCAAGATGAATGGGATAAAAATAAAACCTATAAATCTGCCGTTCGTAATTCGTCATCCAAAAAAAAGCAATACGTCTTAGCAATGTTTCCTTACCCGTCAGGGGCCGGGCTTCATGTTGGTCACGTCCGTGTATATACCGGTACGGATGTCACTGCCAGGTTTTTTCGGATGAGCGGATACGATACCCTTCACCCGATGGGTTTTGACGCTTTTGGACTGCCGGCAGAAAACGCCGCCATAAAAGCCAAAAAAAATCCGATGGACATGGTCCCCGAACACATTGCAACTTTTAAAAAACAGATGAAGTCGTTGGGACTCTCCTATGACTGGGATCGTGAATTCGCAACGACAGATCCTTCATACTACAAATGGACACAATGGCTATTTATCCAGTTCTACAAGATGGGTCTTTTATACAAAAAAGATACCCCCATAAATTACTGCCCGGTTTGCAAGACCGGACTGGCCGAGGAAGAAGTGTTGCCGAATGGTACTCACGAAAGATGCGGCAACAAGATTACCAAAAAAGATCTGCCGCAGTGGATCTTCAAAATCACAAAATATGCCGACCGCCTACTTTCTGATCTTGATGGATTGAATTGGCCGGAAGGAATTTTGGCCATGCAAAGAAACTGGATTGGAAGGAAAGAAGGCGTAATTATTAATCACAAAGTTGATGGAACGGATATCCAACTTAATACTTTTTCTGCCTACCCGGCTTGGCTTTTTGCCGATACTTTTATAGTCATAGCGCCAGAACATCCGTTAGTCTCAAAACTGATTAAGGGAACGAAATATGAAAAAGACGCGCTAGCTTTTATCGAAGAGCATAAACAAATGACGCAGCAGGAAATACTTTCCGGTAATTTTGAAAAAAAAGGCGTCTTCACCGGAAAATATGCTTTAGATCCATTTAATAACAACCGTAAAATGCCTATCTGGTTGGCCAATTTTGCTTTAATGGATTTTGGGACGGGAATTATCAGATGCTCTGCTCATGATATTCGTGACTACGAATTTGCTCAAAAATATAAAATTGAACTGAATGAGGTTGTCGACAGGATTGATTCAAAAATACCGGTTAATGCTCACGATAATTCGGGGATACTAAAAAAATCAGGACCATTTACGGGTAGAAACATTGATCAAAAATTAATTCAAGATGTTTTGGATTGGATTGAAAAAACAAAAATAGGCAAAAGAGAAGTCTCTTATCATCTACGCGACTGGATTTTTTCGAGACAAAGATATTGGGGTGAACCAATACCAATGGTTTTTTGCGAAAAGTGCGCAAAAAATCAAGTCAAAAGTCAAAAATCAAAAGTCAAAAGTGAAATGGCGGGATGGTTTCCTGTACCCGAGAATGAGTTGCCATTAAAACTGCCCTACATAAAATCGTACGAACCGACCGAGACGGGTGAGTCGCCTTTATCGACTGTCGCCGATTGGGTCAATACCAAGTGTCCTCACTGCGGCGGTCCGGCAAAAAGAGAGACCGATACAATGCCCAACTGGGCAGGAAGTTGTTGGTATTTTTTGGCTTTTCCGTTTTGGAACCAGGAAAAAGAAAATTCAGAATTTAAAATTAAAAATTTAGAATTGAATGAAAATTGGAAATTAAAAATTAAAAATTTTGGGGAGTGGTTACCGGTTGATCGTTATTTAGGAGGAGCCGAACACGCGGTCTTGCACCTGCTTTATGCCCGCTTCTGGGTAAAAGCTTTATACGACCTCAAACTTTTGGATTTCAAGGAGCCGTTTTTGCAATTGAATAATGTTGGAATGATTTTGGCTGAGGATCACCGGAAGATGAGTAAGTCATGGGGGAATGTGATAAATCCCGACGACGTTATCGCTGAATACGGAGCCGACGCCCTAAGGATTTATGAAATGTTTATGGCTCCTTTCAATACCGAGATTCCCTGGTCGACCAAAGCCCTTCAAGGAGCTTATAGATTTGTAAAAAGAGTGTGGGATATATATCAAAAAAATCAAAATTCAAATATCAAAAGAGAAAAAGAAGATGTGAAATTGATTTCTAAACTAAATAAAACAATTAGAAAAGTGACCGCCGATATTCCCGAGACAAAATTCAATACTTCGATCGCCGCGATGATGGAATTTCTAAACGACTGGGAATCAACAGCAGGGGTTAGTCGCGACCAAAACGTACTTTCAGTCGAAAATGCCAAACAATTTCTTCGAATTTTGGCACCATTTGCACCTTTTATCACTGAGGAAATCTGGCGAACAGTCTTTGGAGAAAAAACGTCAATCCATCTTTCATCTTGGCCAACCGCGACCGAGGATTTGGTAGAAGAAGAATTGACGATTCCGGTCCAAGTGGATGGGAAATTCCGGTCGACGATAAAAATAGAAGGTAAAAAAATTAAGGACCGATCGCACGTAGAGCAGGAAGCCAAAAAGGATGAAAAAGTCAAAAAATACCTCGGCGAAAAGAAATACAAAGCGATTTACGTGACCGGAAAAATCCTGAATTTTATTACGAATTAGATTGTCATGCCGGCCCAAAGTACACCTCGTAGGTGTAATTGGGGCCGTTGGGAGGCTCTATATGGATTATCAGAATAGGCAAAAATACGTCAACGCCTTAAAAAAACTGATAGAAGATAATATCTATAAACATTCATTGGCTCTTGAAGCTTGTATGGGTGGATTGTATGACTATTTTGAGTCAGTCAACGGGTTAGCAGGTGACGAATTGACAAAACAGGATTGGATGCTGGCCGGACTTTTGCACGATGTCGATTATTCAGGAGAGTACAAGGCGACTCATCCGAACAATACCCTGGAAGTGTTGAAAAAATATGAACTAGAGATATCTCCGTCTGTACACAATTTGATTAAGGCCCATGCACCGGACCGAACGGGGTATCAACCGAAATCAAAAGGGGAGTGGTCGATATTTTGCGCCGACAGTTTAACGGGACTCATCATGGCAGTTGCTTTCGTCTATCCTTCAAGAAAACTTGCAGACGTAAAATTATCATCGGTCGTCAAAAGACTATTAAAAGAACCGAGATTTGCCGCCGGCACCCGCCGAGAAGATATAAAAAAATGTAGCGATCCGAGCGGTTTAAATTTACCGGTCGAAAAATTCGTCGAGATCTGTCTCAACTCGATGAAAGCGGTTGCTTCAGATATCGGTCTTTAAGTGCGAATAACATTGCTAAAGGCTACAAAGATTGATAAAATTAGTTACTTTATGTTTGGGCCCGTAGCTCAACTGGTAGAGCAGTAGCCTTTTAAGCTATTGGTTTCGGGTTCGAGTCCCGACGGGCTCACTTTATTTTACCCCAACATCATCTTTCGATATCTAATTATTGCTTCAGTTGGACCCGTTGTTGTTTCCACCACCGTTATCAAAGTGAGGAGGATTGGTCGGTGCGGGAGCGGTGGTCGGTGTCGCGGCCTGGATCGGTGCCAAAATCGATTGAGAATTTTGCGTTGTTGTCGGTGATTGGGTTGGCAGTGGTGCGGTCGTATCGGTTGGGATTACGGGAACCGGCGTGTCGGTTGGAGTTACCATCGCCGGTGTGTCACTCGGTGTTACTTGATTTGATGGTGACTGATTTTGAATCTGAGTCATCTGGTTTATGGTTTGCTGAATTGTTTGCTGGGTCGTATCTATGGCTTGAATGGTTTGGCTCGGTGGCATTGCCGGAGTATTGGCGGTCGACACCGCAACCGGCTGAGAATAAGTGGCCGGAGCGGTATAGCTGGTTGAAACCGTATTAGTAGTTTGCTGGTAAGGGACATAAGGAGTTGGGGTTGGCTGTGACGCTAGGAGATAATTTTTCTGAGCATTTAAGACAGCCGAGGCATTTTGAAGTTCCGTGATAAATTTGGCCGCATCGGCCTGACGACTTTCCGGATTGGAAACTTGGCTTATCGTCCCGGCCGTTTGAATCACTTGATTGTTTAAATTCAAAAGACTGTCGGCGCTATATTTGGAATTATTGGACAGGAGCGTTCCGGCTTCATTGAGACGTGTCGATACCAGCGAAATGCTCGTATCAACTTGTTTGTTCAGGATCCCGCTGGCCGCGAAAATAATTCCCTCCATGGCGAGTTTTCCCCCGTACAAAGGATTGCCTGGAACGGCAGATTCGGTGATAAAATAAAAAAAAGCGAAAGCGAAAGATAATATAATCAAACCCCATGTCGTATAGTCTATGATTTTTCTCACTTACTCAGTATAATTGATAATCGTGATGTTTTTTCAACAGTTGAAACGGGAAATTTTAAGGTTCAAATCACTTTCAAATAACGCGCAAAAGCTTCTCATATCATACTTTTTCGTCGGAATGTCCTATCCTTTGATTCTTACCTTTGTCAATGCTTATATATTCAAAAAACATGGAGATATTCTCACCCTGTCCGTATACTATCTTGGTTATTTTGCCGCCGTGACAGCCACTTTTTTCATGAACGGTTTTCTTTTGAAAAAAATTCCAATCAAAAGACTTTACTTTGCCGGGACGCTTTTCATGGGAATAAGCCCCTTGATCCTGGTTTTTTATACCCATACCGCCATTTACAATTATTTCATTTATGGCCTAATCGGAGGATTGGGACTTGGTTTTCATTGGGCAAATAGGAATTATTTCACCCAGGTCGAAACAAAATCGGAGGAACGTAACTATTTTCAAGGTTTCAGTTTTTCCGCCGATACGATTACGTCGGTTGTAATCGCATTTATCGCCGGTTGGCTCTTGGTCCTTGGCGTCAGTTATCAGGCGCTGATGTTTGTGGCTTTCATTTTTCTTACTGCGGCCGGTCTTTTTATCCTGAAAACTCATTTTCCCCAACCTAAAATCAGGCAGATAAGGCCGAAAAAAGCTAGTAAAAATTGGAAAGATATCCGCTTACTGCAATTTGGAGTCGGAGTGGGCGAAGGAATGGGATTTTTTTTCGTCAGCCTGATCATCCTCATATATCTTGGAAACGAGGGGGTGCTTGGAACTCTAAGTTCGGCTACCTCGCTTTTGGCAGCGTCACTTATATATATTTACGGACGGAAAGCAAAAGTTGAGCACCGCAAGACTCTGATGATTGTAAATTTGACGGTCGGAATTATTTTCTCACTGTTTTTGGCCGTGTTTTTCAATAATATCGCTTTACTTCTGTTTGTCTTGACGTGGGGGATTGTCAATAATTTTTTTTGGCTGGCGGTCGGGCCGATTTCAATGGATGCGATAGACAATGAAGATGACAAAAAAGAGGATCAGTATTCATATATCTTCGACATGGAATTATTGTTGAATATCGGGCGGGCAACCTCAATTTTTATCGGCCTGGCGATATTTTTTATGTGGGGACAGGGGATATCACTAAGATTCGCACCACTAGTACTATTTTTATTACAAGCAACCATAACTCCAAAGAAACTGTTAAATATTAAAACCTAAACGGTTAAAAAAACATTAAAACTGTTAAGTATTAAACTTTTGCAGTTTAGCGCTTGATAGTTTTTTTAAGTCTTAATCGTTTAAGACTTAATAGTTTTATTTCTGACCTTAGAAATGATGGTAGAAAATATCATTCCTAACTGTTTTACTTCATCCCATAAATTCATAATATTATCTTTAAATGATCCATCAGCTTTAAGAAGCATTCTGAACCAGTGTTGAGTTTCTATCGTTTCTTTTTTGGCGATGGCAATTTTATTAATAAAATCTTTTTTACTTGAGGAACCATTTGCTTCAAAATAATTTGCGCCGATAGAAGTTGACGATCTTATAAGCTGGTCTATGATTGATCTATTAATCAATGTAATTTTTATTTTTTTAGTCAATTCAATTACATTTTCTCCGAACTTCTCAATTCTTTCTTCAAGTTCGTATCTCATAAGTTTACCAGTTTTATAGTTTAATAGTTTTTTTAGGTTTTAACCGTTTAAGGTTTAACAGTTTGATAATGACTTGTCAATGGACTATATGCTACAGAAACATTGCTCCGTGGCCTTGCAATAAGCTACCTCAGTATTTATAATTGTAGGGTTATTACAATATAAAAATCTAAATGAATGAAGTATTAAAAGAAAAAGCAGTTCTGAAGGGAAAGGCAATCATTGATTTCTTAGTCAATCAATGGAGGGTTTTAAATTATCTCCTTTCCGAAGAATACACGAGGGAAGTCATGCAAGATGTGTTGACAAAAGAGGCGAAACAAATTGGAGAAATGATCTTAAATTTTCCAGGTCAAGAGCCGTTAAACTTACCCGTACGTTTTTTTGATATTAACTCAGGATTGGTGGATTTATTAGAGGATACAGGCGGAAGTAAAGCAGTGCGGGGTTTAGAATTTATGGGATTTCGTTATATAGTAGTGCCAACAATATTCAATATAGTCTCAAACCCAAAACAGCCTCCTTATCTTATGACTGGCAGTACCATTGCATATGCTGAAGCTCTATTGACGGGATTTCCCGGCCTAACTTGGAATTTTTCTTCTAAATTTTCTGCTAAAATGAGAAAATGAACCCGAAACTTTTTACTCTCAAAAACGGCCTTAAAGTAATGCTTATCAACACGAAAGTTTTCTCTTCATTGACGACGCTTCTTTTGGTCGGAGCCGGGAGCCGCTTCGAAAATGAAAAAAACAATGGCATCGCTCATTTTTTTGAACATATGGCCTTCAAAGGAAGCAAAAAATACCCCAATTCCCTGATCATTTCATCGACCGTCGACGCATTTGGCGGCGTATTCAACGCATTTACCTCAAAAGATCACACTGGTTACTGGATAAAAGCGACAAACGATCACTTCGAGACCATGGTCGATGTCATTTCGGATATGGTTCAGACACCAATCCTTTCGCCTGAGGAAATCGAGAGGGAAAAAGGCGTCATCGTCGAAGAAATAAATATGTATGAGGACACACCGCAACGCAAAGTCGGGGAGGTCTTCGAAGAACTTTTATATAAGGGTAGCCCCCTTGGGTACGACATCGCCGGTAGTCGTGATACGGTGACAAAATTTGACAGGAAAACTTTTACCGACTACATCAAGAACCTATATTTCCCCAATAACTCGGTTTTTGTTGTGGCAGGGAGTATCACCGATGAGAAAAAATACCTGGAAATAATTGAAGAAAAATTTTCCAGATGGACTTCGGGTGATAAAATCAATTTTTCGAAAATTAGCGAGTCCCAACAAGCCCCACAAGCTTTGATAAGACACAAAAGGACCGAGCAAGCTCATCTCTGCCTGGGTTTTCGATCATTCTCATTCAACGACGAACGAAAGTATGCGATGAATTTATTATCGGCGATTTTGGGCGGAGGAATGTCTTCAAGACTTTTTATCCAGGTCAGGGAGAGGCGCGGTCTTTGTTATTATATTTCCTCAGGGAGCGAACTGTATGACGATTGCGGTAACTTTGTCACCCAAGCTGGCGTCACCAATAATATCGAAAAAGTAAAAGAAGCGGTAAAAACCATCCTTGAAGAGCATAAAAAAATTACGACCGGTGAAATTTCGTCAAAGGAGTTGAAAAAGGCCAAGGAAATGATTCGCGGCCGTCTCATGCTTTCGATGGAGGATTCGATGAACATAGCTACGTATTACGGAACGAAAGAATTGTTGCAGAATAAAATCGAGTCACCGGAGGAAGTATTAAAAAAAATAGACAAAGTCTCCGCTTCAGAAGTCTCCGAGTTGGCAAAACAAGTATTTATCAAGAAAAATCTCAATTTTGCCATCATCGGTCCGTTTAGCAAAGGTGATTTCGAAAGCCTTCTCGATATTTGAGATTATTTATAGCACCCGGCTTTGGCATCGCTCCACTTTTTGTTGAGGTCATCGGCGAGTTTGCCCGGCAAGTTACAGTTGGCCTGATGAGTGTTTATTCCTGACTTTTGGTAATTCTTATTCCATTCAGTAACGAAATTTTTATACGCCTCTGTCATACATTTCGAAAAGGCTTGCTTATCGGAGACAACTTTCGGCATATTTTCTATCGGGTTATTTTTAATTTTTTCATAATTCTTCCTATTAAAAAAGTAGTAACCGGAAAAAACTAGCGCGATGGTAATGATAACGGCGATCAACGGAATAAAGAAACGTTTCATAGATAAATTATATGGAATCCGCCGACTAATATCAAATGGCCTTTCTGTTCAAATAATTTACAGACTAATTTGTTGCTAAAACAATCTGAATCAATTTTATGTACGCAATATATTTTTAATTCGAAATAAGGATGTGATAGAAGATAAGGAATAAAAGGATGTTTAAGAAAGTATAGATTATTAAGTCAATATGGAATATGTACACTATGTAGTAATAGTACTAAATATAGTCATTAAAGAGCCTTAAGAATATCTGCTTGACATGGAATTAATGGATACTTTATACTCAAATGTAAGAAAGATGAAAGAATCATAATGGATAGAATAGAGGAGGCCCTTTACCACCTAACTCACTCGCAACTGCGGGCCCTTTTTGCTTTGGCAAAAACAAAAAATGGGCTGATATCTTCGGCTAATTCTAAAAAAAGCATCGGCAAAAAGGGTAAGGCGCTTGGCGGTATTTTTTCTTCACTTGTGAGAAGAAAGATTAACGGAGAAAGTTTGGTTTTACCTTGGGGAAAGTCGGAAGACGGTCGCGGACTAAGGTGGAAACTGAACGAGAAATTAATTACCAAAACAAAACTATTGCAAATTACGGGTGAGCTTTTGTCATGGGAAGATTAGTCAGAAATATCGTTGCCGTATTGGTTTTGGGCTATTTCGTAGCTAGAGTTTGCAATGTCTTTGCGGCCGCAAACTTTGTTGGGAATTCGTCAACAACCGCAGCCACTCAACCTTCGTCAATGCAGCACATTGTAAAAACATCCGACGGCACACTACATGCTTTTGTTCAAATGGGGACGCAAACTTCCCTATGCGGTGGCGTGTCTAAATCAGGACTGCTCTGGTTTGACTCGACCGACGGAGGAACCACCTGGGTCTGCCAGGGTCAGTTGTCTTCGGATACGACCAATCTCATGTACGCTTCAGCCGTAGTCGATTCGTCGGACAATATATACGTGGTTTACTCGGTTACGGCAAATGGATCCTCTGCCAATTATCAAGTCTATTACGACAGGCTCACCAAAGGGACCGGTTCGACCTGGACCTTGGGAGCTCAACAAACGGTATTATCTTCAACGAGTACGACGGCTTACAGTTATGCAACGGTTACGGTTCAAGGCTCCACAAGGCTTTGGTTGGCTGTCAGATACTTGAACAATCCGAATTACCAAGTTCAAACTTACTATTCGGACGGCTTGACGGACGCCCCAACCTGGACTCAGTCAAGTGCCAATTTGGAAACACCCGGGAGTAACGGCTCTTGGCATATACCGACAATTGTTCGTTTCTGAACAAATATCGGTGTTATTTACAGTGACCAGGCGAACTCTATATACCGATGGAGATTCCGGAGCGATTCCGATGGCTTGACCAATTGGTCAAACGACGAGTCGGTCATCGGCAATGTCTCCGGATCGGGCTCTTTCTCAACTGCCGTTGACAATAACGGGAATATATATTTTGCCGTCAATAACGGCGGCGCCGGTATATATTTCACTTTTTGGAACGGCTCTTTTTGGACTCCCCAGGCGATGGTGACGGGTTCGGCCGCCGGCGGTACTTCGGTTTCAGTCGCTACCGACGGGATGAATGCATATGTATTTTACGGAGATACAACCAACCTCAATGGAAATCTTTCCGGTAACCGGAAATTGGTTTATAAAAAGGGAATTCCCCCTTTCACGACGACCGAATTTGACCCGAATCCGACGACGGCCGTTTCTTCGGAAGATATATTTGACAAAGTCTGGAGTTATTATGGCAGCGCCTACACGGACGTCACGACAGCGGCATCAAATACAACTTTGGCCGATACTCAAATGGTCCGAGGCGTGGGTGACATGATTTATTTTGGTAAAACCACTCAGTTCGATTCCCTTTCCTGGTATTTGTCGACCAACGGTGGTGGTGGAGCGGTCGCCTGGGAGTATTGGAACGGAACAACCTGGGCGACTTTAACTTTAACGACCGCATTAAATATCAACTTCCTGGGCACAGGATATGCTGCCTTTACCGCGCCTGCCGATTGGGCGGCGACTAGCGTCAACGGCACGAGCGAATATTATGTCCGTGCCAGGGTCAGCACGTTATTCAGTACCGCGCCGGTTGCAACACAAATAGTCGCCCTGTCTCAAATCAATTGGATCAATGTCATTCCGACAATTTCGACCAATACCGCTTATGCTTTATGGGGAGAAAATGCCGGGGTGCCAATGAAAGTGAGAGAAGCTGGGATATCAATAGCTCCTTCCGTAGTCAATACCAGTGCGGCGACAGATCTTACCGAAGTAATGGGTTATTCAACTATCTCCGGTGCGTCCCAACCATCGACGATGCATCATATGGTCAAAACGTCCGATGGCACAATTCACGCGTTTATCCAAAGTTATAGTACTTTGGCTTGTGGAGGTTCATCTTCGGCCAATAATGGTCTCGGACTTGAATGGGTATATTCCACCGACGGTGGAACAACGTGGACCTGCGGGGGACTTTTGATCGCCGGTAACGCATCCGCTAATTATTTTGCGTCGGCGACCGTCGACAGTTCCGATAATATATACGTCATATATTCAACCGTGGCCAATGGTGGCTCCACTTTAAATAGTACCTATTACAGGAAACTTACCAAAGGCAGTGGGTCAACTTGGACACTTGGGGCTCAACAAAGCGTTTTATCAAGTTCGGCGACGACGGGTTACACATATTCAGTTGCCGAACTTGAGGGTTCAACCAGGCTGTGGATGGCGACAAGATATTTCGATGGTACCAACTATCAGATTTCAGTCTACTATTCGGACGGTTTGACGGATGCCCCTGTGTGGACTCAGTCCTCCGCCAACTTGGATACGGTTGGGAATAACGCTTCTTATCATTTTCCGGCCATGGTTCGCTACGGAAGCAGTATTGGCATTATATACAATGATCAGACAAGCGGACAGGTGCGTTGGCGTTACAGAAACGATGGTGATACGCTAACGAACTGGTCAAACGAAGCAATAGTCGGGGTCGGAGGGGCTTTGTACAATCCTTATTCGGCAACTTTTTCTGCCGTTGGAGACGCTTCGGGCAACGTATATTTTGCATCAAACTACAGCAACTACATATTTTTTTCCGAGTGGAATGGTTTGGTATGGACTCCCGCCGTGGCAATTTCCACGACCGCAATCAGTTCTTTTGTGTCCGTTTCGACTGACGGCACCAATGCATGGGTATTTTATGCCGATGCGACGAATTTAAACGGGAATTTATCGGGCAATCGGGCATTGGTTTATAAAAAAGGATCACCACCCTTTAGCATTTCAGAATTTGATTTAACCCCGACTCCGCTAAATTCTTACAACACGATTTTTGACAAAGTCTGGAGTTACTATTCCGGTGTTTATACCAATACGACGACCGCGGCCGGCAATACGACCGTTGCCGATACACAGATGGTCTCCAAAGTCGGCGATGTAGTTTATTTCGGAAAAACAGCGAAATTCGACTCGGTCTCATTCTCTTTATCAACCTATGGCGTCGGCGGCGAGGTGGCTTGGGAATACTGGAATGGTTCTTCATGGATGCCGATAAATAATTTTGTGTCGTCATATACGCCTTCGTTCAGCAATAACGGTTACATCAACTTCATTCCGAACACAGACTGGACAACGACGAGTATAAACGGCGAAGGGACCCCTTATTATTATGTCCGCGCAAGAGTTGTCGCCGCCTTCACTACCGCTCCTGTCGCCACACAATTTGCGGCTATTACCCAAATTAACTGGATGAGCGTAACCCCGACCGTTTCTACAAACAGTATTTATACAATGTGGACAGAAAACGGAGTCACACCGATGAGAGTTAAAAATTTGTCGGTTTCTGTGACGACAACACCCGTCAATAGCGCCCAAGGGTCCAATCTAATCAATACGGTCGGTTATTCAACAACCAATTCCGCAACCGCCGTGTCGACAATGAGCCATATCGTCCGGACGTCGGACGGGACTCTTCACGCCTTCATGCTCCCTTGGACCGGATTGGGATGTGCCGGATCATCAAATAACAATAACGCCTTAGGGCTTGAGTGGTTATACTCGACCGATAACGGTTCGACTTGGACCTGTGGCGGACAAATTGCCGGAATTACCGCCGCTTATTATGCGTCGGCCACAGTCGATTCTTCAGACAATATTTATCTGACTTACTCAAATATAAACGGAGGGGCCAATGCCCTGTATCAAGTGTTTTATCGTAAATTGACAAAAGGGGTAGGCAGCACCTGGACAGTTGGTCCACAGCAATTGGTCCTGGATTCGTCGGCTACCACAGGCTATAGCTATTCGACGATCGGCCTGGACGGATCGAGTCGTCTTTGGTTGGCCGTTCGTTATTTTGACGGGAGCAATTACCAAATTCCAGTGTACTATTCGGACGGTCTGACGAGCAACCCGACATGGACTCAATCGACCGCCAACTTGGAAACACCGGGGGGTAACGCCTCATATCATGTCCCGACATTTGTCCGCTTCGGTACGAAAATAGGTTTTATTTACAGTGATCAGATATATGCCAATATGAAATGGCGCTATCGCGATGATTCCGATCCTCCGACGACTTGGTCGAGCGAAACTTATTTGTCAAATGCGGGAATGCCATCAAGCGGGGGAGCTAATTTTTCCGCAGTCGGTGACACCAATGGGAATGTTTATTTCGCTGAAAATAACGGCAGTGCGGTTTACTTTACATACTGGAACGGTTTGGTATGGAGCCCTCTGTCGTATGTCACGTCGACCGCAGTCGGCTCCTTCGCATCGGTTATGACCGACGGGTCCAGCGTCTGGGTTTTTTACTCCGACGGTACGGGCCTTAACGGAGGTCTATACGGAAATCGGAAGATAGTCTACAAGAAAGGAATAGCACCTTTCACGTCGGCTGAATTTGACGCCAATCCGACTCCAATCGTGTCATACCAAGGGATATTTGATAAATACTGGAGTTACTATTCGGGGGTTTATACCGATGACACTACCGACGCCGGAAGCGTAGCTGTCGGTGATACGCAGCTGGTCTCTAAGACGGGAGACATATCATATTTTGGTAAGACGAGTAAATTCGATAGCGTCTCCTGGATGCTCTCGACGGCAGGCGTTAACGGTAAAATCGCTTGGGAGTACTGGAATGGTTCCTCTTGGATGCCCATAAATCACTTCATTTCTTCGTACCTTCCGTCTTTCACCGGGACAGGATATATCCAGTTCATGCCGAATTCCGATTGGGCGACGACGACGGTAAACGGAGAATCAACGCCTTATTATTATATTCGGGCAAGGGTTATTGCAGACTATACTGTCGCCCCAATTGGTACGCAGGTGGATTCCGTTCCGTCGATTTTTTGGGCCGGAATAACCCCAACCATATCATCCAATACTATCAATGTCATCTGGACAGAGGGATATTATTCCCCGGTGGTTGTGAGAGAAGCAAACGTCAGTGTCACTACTTCTACCGCCAATTCCGCTTCTTCGGCGGAATTGTCGGACGTTGTTTCATACTCTTCAACGCCGGCGGGAACCGCCGTATCGACCCAAAGACATATCGTGAAGACTTCCGACGGGACTCTCCACACTTTTGTCCAGGCGGCCGGATATTCAGCCTGCAAAACGACGATCGGCTTGGTGTGGTTATACTCGACCGACGCCGGAAAAACATGGAGCTGCGGTGGCCAACTGTCAGGCAACTATTCCATTTTGTACTATGCTTCGGCGACCGTAGATTCGTCAGACAATATATATGTCGTCTACTCGGTGGCAACGACCGGCGGTAATGCCGCCTATGACGTTTTTTATAGAAAATTAACCAAAGAAACGGGTAGTAATTGGACTTTAGGGGCCGAACAAACGGTTCTTAACTCTACCTCAGCCACGACCGGCTACAGCTACGCTAATATAGAGGCCGACGGGGCCGGAAGACTCTGGCTGGCAGCCAGATATTTTGACGGTACAAACTATCAAATATCGGTATATTATTCAAGTGACATGAGTGATGCTCCGACGTGGACCGTATCCCAGGCAGCTCTCGACACTCCCGGAACAAATGGCGCCCAACATTTTATGACGGTCGTTAAATTTGCGGGCAAAATTGGAATTATTTACAACGCTCAATCGGGTACGCAAAACTGGCGATATCGCAATGACGCCGACGGGCCGACGACCTGGAGCGCCGAGTCCGTCGTCGCCAATATCAATTTGCAGTCAGCTTCTTTTTCGACGGTAGGCGATACTTCAGGCAATATTTACCACGTCATGAATTTCAATCAGTATATATATTTCACCTATTGGAATGGGGCTTCCTGGTCATCTCTGGCGACGGTATCGAATATTGCCGCCGGATCGGCTTTTACGTCGGTCTTAACGTATGGCGGCAACGTTTGGGTTGTTTACGGTGAGACGACCGGTCTTAATGGAAATTTGACAGGATCAAGAAAACTCGTTTATAAAAAAGGCGTCAGTCCGTTTGCCACCGCTAATTTTGATACGAATTCGACGCAGTTGATTTCATATCACAATACATTTGACAAATATTGGAGTTACGTTTCTTCTTCGTATGTCGACGATACGGCCGACGCTTTAGACGCTGATAGCGCAAATACCGCATCCTCGGGAGTGGGTAATGACGTGCAGATGGTCTCGAATGTCGGCGACGTTGCGTACTTTGGCAAGACATACAAATTTGACACCGTCGCCTGGGCACTTTCCACATATGGCGTCGGCGGGCAAATCGCTTGGGAATATTGGAACGGAACATCATGGGTGGCTATTAACCATTTTGTTTCCGTATATTATCCAAGCTTTTTATACAACGGATTTATTAATTTTACCCCCAATTCCGACTGGGCGACGACCAAGGTCAACGGAGAGGCGACCGCTTATTATTATGTTCGTGCCCGAGTCGTAACGGCTTTTACAACGGCTCCGGTCGGATATCAACTATCGGCGATTCCTCAAATAAACTGGGCGGGAGTAATTGGTAACACCAATAGCCTTTATGTTATTTGGACGGAAAATTCGGTCGCCGACGCCAAAATGAATTATACAATGGTTGAATTTCCCAATCCTCCGTATGTTCCTTCGAGTCTTGGCCCGTCGGGTTACGTAGGTGGTGGGGCTGTAAATCATGATCAGCCGACTTTGCAGTTTAATTTGTCCGATTTTAATACCGGCGATACGGTTCAGTACCGGATACAAATTGCGACCAGCGCCGATTTCTCATCACTTGTCGTTGACTATACTTCAGCCCTCGCTACCCAAGGGGCGGCTTCATTTACGGTGGGTCAGGCGGCTGGGCCGGGAACTTACGCGGTCGGGTCAGTGGGGCAATTACTGGCTGAGACGTCATATTATTGGCGAGTGATGGCAACTGACGATACGGGCCTTTCTTCGGCGTATGCGACGGCAAACAACGGATCGGTGGCTTTCACTGTGGACGTAACAAAACCAAATAACGCATCGTCTATTGTGATGGACCGATCCTTAAACGACATTACCGTTGCCAATTCGGGTTGGACAAAAGATCCTTCACCTTACTTTTCTTGGACAGCCGGAAGCGATAATCAAAACGGAACCGGAATACAGGGCTACTGCCTTTATCTTGGCCAGACAGCGTCAACCGATCCCACGGCTAGCGACGGAATTTTGGGAACGGGACCGGCGACGAGCAGCGACTGTCCTTTTATAACCACATCCAATTCCATCGATTTTTCGGACCTGAGTTATCGTGGTAGTCCCTGGTTGACGACTTCGCCCTCACCATATTATTTAAATTTGAAAACAATCGACAATGCCGGAAACATCAGTACGGGGTCGGCTCAGTTTGAGTTTTATTATGACGATGTCCAACCGACCAATGTTTCTTACATAAGTCCGGCGGCTGGAAATTACAGCAACGTCGTTGATATGAGTTTTTCCTGGCCAACAACCGGTAGTTCGGCGTCGTCGGATGACACTTCGGGTATTTTAGGTTGGCAGTATCAAATGAATAGTTTATCCGGCAACTGGCAAGGATCGTCTCATTCGGCGATTCTAGACCTTGATTATATTCCGGCGACGGCATCGGCCTATATTCTCGTTGATTCACGCGATGGTTCATCAATCGTGACCGGAGAAAACACAATTTATTTTCGCGCCGTTGACGCAGCCGGTAATACCTCGTCCGATTCAACTATCAGAACCGGAAATATTTATTATGCCGGAGCCGCACCGACATTCGGAGCCCTTGATTCCGTGACCGTCACTCCGTCAAGCGCCGAAACGAATTCATTTGCCATGTCCTGGCCAACGGCAAACGCCGGAGGCGGCCAATCGGTCGCCGCTTATTACTATATGGTTAATACCTTACCGCCGGCGACCTATGCGACGATATCCAACAATCCGTCGACCTATATAAATAACGGCGCGTTTACAAGCGTGTCGGCCCGATCTTTGCCAAATGTAAATCGCGGCACTAATACCATCTATGTCGTCGCGGTTGACAATGCCAACCCACCAAACTATTCTCCGAGCAATTACATTAAGGGAACATTCACACTCAACTCTTCAAATCCGGACAATATCGACAATTTGGTGATTTCCGACTCCTCCATAAAGTCAACCCAAGAGTGGAGCGTGACACTCAAATGGACCGCTCCCATATATCAAGGCGCGGGCAATCTGACGTATTTGGTTTATCGTTCGGAAGATGGCATTAATTTCGATGAAGTCAATCCCAGTAACTCATTATATGCCGTTGATCAGCCACCGGAATCGAAGCTTTATTACTATAAAATTTACACCAAGGATGGGGCGGGGGGAATTTCATCCGGAAGCAATGCGGTGTCGATTATCCCAACCGGAAAATGGACGTCGGCACCGACTCTGGAGTCTGACCCGACCGTAAGTGACTTGACCACCAAAACAGCGACCATTTCTTGGTCGACAAGCCGGACGGCTGATTCCAAGGTGCAGTACGGAACATCATCCGGAAATTATCTCACCGAGGAACCGTCCAATTCCAATCAGGTGACCGCTCATTCGATCGACTTGAGTAATCTGTCACCGGGAACGACGTATTATTATAAAGTGAAATGGACCGATGAAGACGGCAATACCGGAACTTCTTCCGAATTTTCGTTCACAACTGCCGCCGCGCCATATACGTCGAACGTACAATTTTCAAATATCAATATTAATTCGGCTTACGTCACTTTCACGATCGCCAACGCCAATAGCGTCAACATCAATTACGGCCCGGATACTTCTTACGGAGGTGTGAAGACGCTTTCAACATCACAAACTTCCTCGACGTATACCGTTCTTCTGGATAATTTGACTCAAGGAACTACATATCATTTGAGGATATCAGCCGAGGACACCGACGGTAATACTTATAACAGCGACGATTACACCTTCGCAACCCTGCCAACACCAAAAGTAAATACTTTGACCATTCAGCAAGTCGTTGGTTTGCCGACCGCAACCTTACGCATTCTTTGGAGTACTAATACGCTTGTCACGTCTATCGTCACGTACTATCCGACTTCGTCTCCGGATAAAGCAGTTGACCAAGTCGCCCTGGCCCTAGCGACAAATCATAGCGCCATTATAAAAAATCTCCAGGACCAAACGGACTATACGATTTTGGTCAAAGGGAAAGATAGTGCCGGCAATGAAATAACGACCAAAAAAAGGTCGGTGACAACTTTGGCCGACACGCGTCCACCTGAAATTCAGAATTTAAATGTCGAATCGACCGTGACCGGTGTCGGTGACAGCGCTAAGGCGCAGATTATCGTCACATGGGATACCGACGAACCGGCGACAACGCAGGTCGAATACGCCCAGGGAACAGGCGTCTCGTACGGTCAAACGACACAGGAAGATACTAATTTGACCACCAACCATTCGGTGACAGTGACCGGTCTGACACCGGCAAAGATCTACCATTTGAGAGCCGATTCGAAAGATAAAGCTGGAAATCTGGCCACATCTCCTGATACAGTTATTATTACCCCCAAATCAACAAAGGACGCTTTGACTTTGGTTATAGAAAATTTATCGACGACATTTGGTTTTCTTAATAATTTAGGAATCAATAAATAAAATATGACACCGATGAAAAAAACAATTATCAAAATCGTTGATTTGAAAAAATCATTCAAAATGCGGGATCAGGATATTACGGTCTTGAAAGGGATCAATATAGAGATTGAGGAAGGGGAGTTTGTAATCGTGTTTGGACCTTCAGGTTGCGGAAAATCCACCTTCCTTCACTGTATTTTGGGATTGGAAGAACCGTCTTCGGGGGCAGTGTTTATCGAAGGAAAGGATTTTTATAAACTCAACGAAGACGAAAGAGCTCTTTATCGTCGACATCGCGTCGGGATGGTCTACCAACAACCGTTATGGATAAGCTCTCTTAATATCATCGAGAACGTCAGTTTCCCCTTAAATTTGCTTAATTACAGCGACGAAAAAATCAACGAAATTTCTAAAAAAAATTTGGAACTTGTCGGAATGGGTCAATGGGCCAATTATGTCCCGGCCGAACTGTCAGGTGGTCAACAGCAAAAAGTTAGCCTGGCGAGGGCTTTGAGTGTTGATCCTCTGATGATCGTCGCCGACGAACCGACCGGTAATCTCGATACCGTATCCGGTCGTGAGCTTTTGGACACTTTCCTGAAGCTCAAGGATCTTGGAAAAACGATCGTTATGGTTACCCACGATCTTGAGTACTTGAAGTACGCAACAAAAATTTTTCACATGATAGATGGTGAAGTTGTGGAAGAGTACAAACCGACTATGAAAAAGAAAATCATCGGTAAGAAAGAAATCGGAGGAAGTGTCTTTGAATCGAACGTTCGTGATCGTGATTTTTTAAAAAAATTGAAGCTGTAACATGAAATTTATCGAATTTTTTAAAAAAATTATTAAGTCGATACCTATCTTTTTGCGGTCGGTATATCTTTTTAGTACTTTCTTTGTTCTTCTTTTATTTTTTATTACCGACAAATTGTATGGACTTCTGGAAAAAATCCCTATTTTAGGAAAGCTATTCTCTTTAATAAAAAAAATATTTGTGAACAAAATGGCAAAGTCGATCGGGTTCATAATCGACAAATTGGAATCGGTACGTCAGTCCGAGGTCAAAAGAATGTATTTGATCGATTTGGCATTCAGAAACATGATGGTTAAAAAGGCCAGGTCGTTCGTGACCATCCTCGGCATGTCGGTTGGTGTGGGCGCAATAGTATTTTTGTTGTCTCTCGGATACGGAGTAGAAAAGTTGGTGATCGATAAAGTCGCCGGCTTAAACGAACTGAAAACACTCGACATTTCGGCTGGTCAAAACGCGACCATCAGTCTTGATAGTTCGGTATTCCACAAGATATCAAAAATGACGACGACCGATAAAGAAATACCGGTGATATCAATTGTCGGGAGGATTAACTACAACCGGGCAACGACCGATATATTGGCATACGCCGTCCCCCGGGATTATCTGCAATACGGAACGAATATGAAATTGACTCAGGGAAGATATTTTGCCAACAATAAATCGATCAACAGTGGCTTGTCTATGGCCGACGAAGAAGGGCAGGTGGCCGGTGTGGAATCTAGTATTCAGGAGGTCAAACTGGGTCAAAACGTCACCGACAAAGAAGTGGATTTTAATATTTTACCTGATAAAACACCGTCGGTATGGAATCAATGTTCGGTTTCTCCGGCAAATTTATTGGGTTATACGAAAAGAGTCGACGGCGGGTCAATGTCCGGTACCGAAATTTGGGGAGGCTCATACTATCCGTTTGCGGCGGGCGGCGGGCTCGGATACGACAAGAAAGCGAAGATGTATCTTGGCGAATGGGTAAAGGGAGAGGTGCCCATATACGATAAAAAACCCGATGGTACAATCGTTCCCAAACTTGACGAAAATGGGCAACAGGAGTGGTCCGTCGGCTGCATCCAAATTCCCGACGTTCATATAAGCAATTCGTATAAATTTTCTCAGGTCTTGGGAGTGAGCACCTCAAATGTCTTGAGTGCCTCCGATTCGGCGAGCGCTTCTTTAAGCGCCAGTCTGGCATCGGCAACGGTCATATCGAGTGACTCTGCGGGAGTCCAGGTCGTTTTGGGTGAATCGACTTCATCGGCCGCTCTTTCCCCAAAAGTCCTGACATTCAAAAATAAGCCTGATGGGGAAGCGATTGTTTCCTCTGGTTTTTTGAATCTACTTGGTATAGACGAAAAAAAAGCTATCGGTACCGATTTCCAGACGTCTTTTATAATAGTAAAAAGTTTGATGCCAAATATAGGCAGCAGGATCATGACGAATGAGGTCGATTATAAAATAATTGGCGTCGTTGACGATCCGAATAATACATATTTTTACGTACCTTTTTCAGATATATATAATTTGGGAATAAAAAGATTTTCCCAGTTCAAGCTGATTTTGAAAAATAAAGATGACCTGCCAAAAGTCAGAAAGATTATCGAATCGATGGGCTTTTCCACTAATAGCACCGTCGATACCGTAAATCAAATAGAAAGCCTTTTTGGTAATCTACAAATAGTTTTAGCAATATTGGGAATGGTCGCTCTTGGAGTGGCCTCTCTCGGAATGTTTAATACCTTGACCGTATCACTTTTGGAACGAACGAGAGAAATAGGCGGTATGAAAGCGATCGGCATGATATCCGAAGAGGTCCAGGATTTGTTTTTGGCTGAGGCGATGATTATGGGCCTGGCCGGAGGTTTTGGGGGTCTTATTTTGGGCGACTTGGTCGGCTGGGTCCTTTCCATATTGGTATCGATAATTGCCATAACAAACGGACAAGGGTTCTTACAGTTGAACTATTTGCCGCCGCTATTTGTCACCTTTATCATTATTTGTTCATTTGTCGTCGGACTTTTGACCGGCCTTTATCCGGCATATCGCGCCAAGAAAACTTCCGCTCTTAACGCACTGAGATACGAGTAAAATAAATACTGAAGATTAAATATTGATAAGATTTAATACTTTTTATGACCATTTTTATTTTCCTTTTCGGTTCCGCAATCGGTTCTTTTTTAAATGTCCTCATCGATCGGCTATCCGAAAATCAAAGCATCATGGGGCGCTCGCACTGCGACTTTTGCGGAAAGAAATTAACCTGGTTTGACCTGGTTCCGATTTTTTCATTCCTAACTTTGGGCGGGAAAAGCCGCTGTTGCCATAAAAAACTCAGTTGGCAGTACCCACTGGTAGAATTGACAACAGGCATAGCGTTTGTGCTTATTTTTAAAGACAGTCTTGTTTTCAAGACTGTCTTCATTGCGGGAATAGTGTCTTGTTTTATCGTCATTTTCGTTTCTGACTTCAAATACCACCTCATTTCCGATTGGATTTTGTGGGCGCTTTTTGGATTCTCATTGTTATTTAAAGTTTTGACGCCCATCTCATCAGTTTTTCCCTCGCAGGCGGGAATCCATGTATTGAGTCAAATAGTATCCGACGTTTTGTCAGGGCTGATAGTCGCCGCTCCAATTTTTCTCATCTATTTCGTCACCCGTGAACGGGCAATGGGATTGGGGGACGTGCTCCTTTCCGCGATAACAGGTTTTCTTCTGGGCTGGCCTATGGGTTTTGTCGCTATATATATCGCTTTTGTCACGGGCGCTATTTATGGGATTGTCCTTTTGGCAATTCACCGAAAAAAACTCAAAAGCCATATCGCCTTTGGACCTTTTATAATAATCGGCGCATTGGTGATGTTGTATTACGGTAAGGAAATAATAAGCGTGGTGGAAAAAATTTACTAACGAAACGATATTTACTTACCAACTTTGGCGGTTGGAGTCGCTTCTTTTAGAAGAGCCTTGGTCGGTGATAGTTCAACCTTGCCGGATGGGGTCGGCGTCGGACTCGGATTTTGGATAGAAAGCGGACCGACATTGATGATTTTATTTTCAGACGGGCGGTAGAGAATAGCCAATTTGGAATTGACGTAAAGTATTACCCGGTCGCCATTTTTGGCGTTGGCAAAAAATGGTTGCGTCTTCAACTTCGAAGCGTCGACGACGGTTGCCAAAGTCGGTTGTTCCTTGGCCGGTAGGAGCATAAATTTCCCGATCTTGGTAAGAGTTTGATTTATGTCTTCCTGAGCCGCTTTATTGGGATTGTTGATTATCGTATTGAGATTCTGGTATTGATTGTAGAAGTAGTAGGCGACTCCACCCAAGGCGAGAACGACTATGATAAAAACGGTAATCAGATATTTTTTCATATATCCATACATGATAAAGTAAGTTTTTTTGGAAATCAATAGCTAAATTATTTCAAATTTTGCAGATACAGATAGTCGTTTTGAATTATAGCGTTGTCGGGAAAGTTGGGAATGGCCGTATCCTGTAAAAACTTTTTGGCTTCGGCATATTTTTTCTCCTTGATGAGTAAAATCGCCAGGTTTTCGACGGCCAAGTAATACTCGCCGTTTTTGATTGCTTTTTTATAGTCACTTTCAGCCTTTGAAAAATCGCCTTGTCGCTCGGCAATGGCGCCCAGGTTGTTCCAATTCGTCCACCAATACGGAGCAAGTCGGGCCGACGCTTCAAAGTGGCTTTTTGCCTCGGTAAAGCGCCCGGCCCGGAATAGTTCGACACCGAGATTGTTTTCGAGATCAAAACTATTTTTTACGATTCTTTCGTCGTGGCCAAAAAGGGTCAAGCCGTCTTTCCAGTCTAATGTTCGGGCAAAAGTCCGTACGGACATGACCGCGACGATAATTACCAAAATGATTTTTACGGACGTTAAATTTATATAGTCTTTTAAGATGGCGCCGATACATCCTATCAGACCGATCATCGGGAGGTAAAACCAGCGGTCGGCCACCGTCATGTCGAGTGGAAAAATCTGCAGGTGGATTCCCAAGGCAAAGACGAACCAAAGGAAGAAAAAAACATACAACTTGCCGGATGACCGGTCGTTCCTATTGATGAGGAAATATCCATAGGCTAAAACGATAAAAAAAACCAGGTCAAAAGCCGCCGGTGCGAAGAATCCGGAAAAGTCAATTTTGGGGACAATAAAATGCTGGCTGATGGCAAGCGATGACGGCCAAAAAAAGCGGCTCACGTAGTAGAAAATGATTTGGGGAACCGTCTGCATCCTTTCAGCAAATCCGGCCCGGCTTATAGGCGACAAATTTTGTTTTTGAAGTCCGATATGGGCGACGCCGAAGCGCATAAAGGCATAGAATCCAACAGAAAGAAAAGCGGCCAAAACAAAGGCTATCGACTCGTCTTTTTTTCGGAAGATCAATACGTATGTAAGAATTATCGCAAAAAATACGACGCCGGTCTCTTTCGAGAGAAGCGATAACAAAAGAAGGAAAGCGACGGCAAAAAAACGTTCGAGCTTGTGTCCTTTGACGACGATTAAAAACGCCAGCAAACCGAAAAAAGTGAAAAGAACGTCCTGGAGCGAGGCACTGTATACGACCGCTTCGGTCAAAAGCGGGTGAACCAAGAATATCAAAGATCCCGCCGCCGCCGGCCCGAGGACACCTACGAGGTGTGCTTTATGGCCTAGCAAGGCCTTAAAAAGGTAATAGAATATCAAAAATACTAAAACGGCGTTCGTGATGTGGATTACCAACTGGAAGAGATGAAAATAAAAAGGATTCGGTCCGAACATCGCATACAGAATCGCGAACGAAAAAGTCATCAGCGGTTTGTAATAAAGACCCGTCAACGAGGTCGAAGCGCCGCCGTTATTGAAAGTGCTGCCGGTGAAAAACGTCGGCCAATCAGCCAAAGAATGTATGGCCGTATTGGCCAAAATCTGTTCTTCATCGTCCCATACGAAAGTGTCTTTGAGGGAGTGAAAATATAGAAAAAATCCCAAGATCACAATCAAAAATACGAAAAAACGGCGGGATTTGAACATAAGCACGTCTCACGGGAAATTTTTAATTTAAAATTTAAAAAAAATTAGTTATGGCGCAACCGTCGGTGTCGCACTGGCCACCGGGGCCTGCCCCTCGAAGCCCGTAGGGCGAAGTGGGGTCGGTGATGGCTGGGCTGACGGCGTGGCTGTCGCCTGGGCTCCCAGTATATCTTGTATTACGGAAGTGCTTTTGGTGACACTGTCTCCATTGGTCGCAAAAGCCATCCAGTTGTAAGTGAAATCTTTCACGGCCAGGTTTGGCAACTTGATGGTAAATCCTTTATTGGTGACGTCTTCAAGATATGCTTGTTGACCCTCTGCTATAAAAGTTTGGTCGGTTGAACTATTGACGAGATTGAATGTCACGATAGGCGTCTTCGGATATGGCGAGTCAAATACGACGTCGACGTGGTCGCTATAAGTCGAAATAATAGCGGTCCCAGCCGTACTTTTGCTCATCATCGGCGCCTGGTCGAATGCGACATTGCCATGAAATACGACATTATTGAAAAAATCGGCAATGGCATTAAAGACGGAGTTGCCATTGAAAGTCGCGGTGGAATCAAAGGTAACGGCTCCCTGTGCCTCTGAGTCTGTCAAAATTTTTAATTTACAATTTTTAATTTCAAATGAATTTGAAATATCGCAATTTTCAATGTTTAAAACATTTGATATTTGATCATTTAGATTTGATTTTAAATTAGAAATTTCAAATTTTAAATTATCCAGCTGTGAACTTTGGCTTGCTATTTGTTGGTCTTCACTGGCAAAAAGTAATCCCTTGACGCTATTGAAGCTCGTATACATTCCGTGTAAAGCTCCATCATTCAGATGCTTTTCGACAAATGGAATCAGGAAATCTCCGTCGGCAAGTGGCTGGGTGGTGTCGAATGATTTGGTTGATTGATCATATACGTATGCTTCATTACTTGGTATCTGGAAACCTCCGGTGAACGCTATATAGTGCCAGGCTCCACCTGACCTGACATAGAGTCTGCTATCGGTACTGTCTACACCGATCATGCCATCGACGGCGGTATTGGTGAAGTCGGTGTCTGCGATAATTCCTGCCTTTGTATACGTGGCAAAACCACCTGTCGTTGCTGTCAATAAGCCGTTGACACTGACAACTCCATTATTCACAAACGATATGTTGTTACCGACGTAAGAGGCGATGTTATTGAGATATACCTGATTGCGGAAATATGATAGTCCGTTCACGTCCAACGTCGCACCGGGGCTTGTCGTCCCAATCCCCACATTTCCATTATTGGCAATCACAAACTTGGTTTGTCCACTTGCCGACGCATCAAAAATATCTCCACCCAAAGGTTGGTTAACAATCATCGCCGGGTTCCCGCCGTTGCCTTTCTCCACATCCAATCCGGCGAGGGGAGCGGTGGTGCCGATGCCGACGAGACCACCCTGAGCAATTCTTAAGGCTTCGACATTGTTTACTTTAAAAATATGTGAATATGTGGAATTTTGTATGTTGTATACCAAATCTTGATTTGAATAGCTGAGGATAGACGGCGTAGTTAAACTATAGTTGAAAGTAGGTGACGTACCTGCAAATTGAATAACATTTTGGCCTGCTGCCCTAATATATCCATTTGTAGTGAGATCCAAATTTCCCGCGACGGCTAATGCAGAAGTTGGATTCGTCGTCCCGATGCCGACGTTGCCAGTCACTAGTAAATTGGCGTTTGTTGAGCCATCTGCCCTAATGACTTGCAAATCCGAACCATTAACGGCGAGAGCTGGAAAGCTACTTGTAGTTCCTCCAAGATCTAACCTGGTAAATCCTGTTCCCTGATTATTTTCTATGAGTAGGAGACCGTTTGATGGAGCGTTTATGAGGGTTGAATTGGACCAATATACTTGATTTCCAGCACCACCCATCTGTAAATTACCGCTTACAGTCATAAAAGCGCCACTACCAACGATATTCAGAACTCCGCCTAAATTAATACTGTCACTAGAAGTATCAAAATTCGCTAGGGTCGTTGTTCCTGCAGCATTAGTAATTTTTAAGGCCGTTGAAGAATCTGTTATTGGCATCCATTGAGCTCCTGCGACACTTTTGATATTCCCGCCGTTGGTGACCGCAAATTATTGAGTTGTTCCGCTGGTACCCGCCAGCGCATTGATGAGATAATTTGTTCCAGTGGGTAAAGACGTTTCGGTTGCAGCTATACGTAGAGCTTCGTATGCGCCAGCTCCAGGTGTTCCGCCCCAGTTAATTGTAGGCTGAATAGCTAAAGCCACGTCTGTTGGTGTACCTGAAGCGGGATTAAAAGTAAATCCAAAGGATTGGCCAATTACGGAACCTGTACTTGTTGTGCTAGATGAACCAGTTATATTTAATCCAATGTTTGAAGTGTCCGCAAATAGTCCTGAGAAATTCACTCCGGAATTTTTGTTAGTATAAGGTCTTGTGAGTTGTGGATAATTTAGGCTACCTTGATTGTATCCGGACCCAGGGAAACTTAACGATTGACCCGATGAAATTTGTGCACCATTATTTAAAATTACACCAGAACCAGAGTTACCGTATAGAAGTAGCCGTGTATCATTATAGGGAATGTATATGTTCCCCCCACTTGCTCCTTGAGCAAGAGCTATTAACGAGATTCCACCATTAATGTTGAGGGCAGTGGAGGAGCTACTCGTCCCGATCCCCACATTTCCATTATTGGCAATCACAAACTTGGTTTGTCCACTTGCCGACGCATCAAAAATATCTCCACCTAATGGTTGATTAACAATCATCGCCGCATTGCCGCCATTGCCTTTTTCCACATCCAGTCCGGCGATGGGAGACGTGGTGCCAATTCCAACGAGACCGGAAGCAGATATCTCTCCGAGTTGATTTTGATTTGAGTCGTACCACCTTAAGAGGTCTGTGGAAGCATCTCTGGCAGCTATTGCTACACCGCCAAACTGGCCAGCAGTAGTGAAGCCTGGATCAGAATTTCGGCCAGGTAATAAAAGAATAGATTTATTGGCTCCCGACATTAATTCAATTCCACTACCAGAACCATTATTACTGATAACGAGACCTCCGTTGATACTATTGGTATTTGTGCCTTGAATGTACCCGCCATAATCCGTAAGTTGCGCTGTGATTTTAATTCCTCCCCCTACTCCTTGTGTGGTTTGGATAGCTAATTGAGTAGCTGTTGTTGTTGATGCAAGCTGTAGTTGCGAACTAGGACTCGTCGTCCCGATGCCGACGTTGCCGGAAGTAAAGTATGTGGGTAGTGAAATCTGTAAAGCTGCGGTGTTTCCATAACCTTTGATAATCCCATTTGTACTATCTAAAAATCCAAAGCCCAATCCCGCATTTTCAGCTTTATTCACTATAGTCATTTTTACTTCCTCCGTATCGTTGGTTGCATACCAACTACTAAAGTCAAAGTTTGTTTGCGGTGAAACCATGAAGACAGGGAGCGATCCCCAGGTTGCATACGTACCGGTCTGTACTCCAAGTCGAGCTATTCTATATGCGCTGGACGGACTTACAGAATATCCTTGATCAACATAAAAAGCATTATTGTTATATCCATAAACTTGTTTTTGGCCAATTCTTAAGCCGTACGAAGTGTTAGAAAAATCGACATTTGATCCACGGACATCTAATGGAGCCCCTGGGCTCGTCGTCCCAATACCGACGTTACCACTAGTATCAATTGTTACATTCTGAACATTTCCGTTTGATCCCAACGCCAAGACATGACCACTGCCACCATAGACATAAAATCTCGCATTATCTCGCCCAATGGTTCCGTACGTGGTTGTCAGACCAGAGCTTTGTGAAGTTCCGTAACCAAAATTAATCGCCGGTGCATAGTTATTTGCGCTTAATTGAATAATCGCAGGAAACGATCCTGTGTTGTTTTGAGCAATTATTTGTTTTGTTGAAGCTGCTACTTGCAGAGCAGCGTTTTGGCTAGTATTCCCAATCCCCACATTCCCTGCAAAATATCCATTACCTGATGTGTCCACATACGCCACGTTCGTGGAATTATGCCCATAGATGGTGAAAGGGTAGGAGGTTGCCGGAGCCGAGGTGGCGCCGCTGTATCCAAGGATGATATCTCCCTCGGCGTCGACGAGGGCTCTCTGGTATCCGGCGACGGCCAATCCAAGAAGCTGGCCGTTGGCGACAGGGGAGGTGGGATTGATTAGTACCGATGCTTCAGTTAGAGTGGTGTCTTTTGGTTCGTAAGTGAACTTTGTCTGTCCGGCATATGAGGCGCTGGAGTTGCTGTTTATAGTCCCGACCCAGAGATTGTTGAAGCGGTTGCTTGAGGAACCAAGGTCGCTTCCAAGATCGGTGTCGGGGAGAATACTGTATCCGTCTCCGATGACGATATTTCCCTTTGCGGTTGTAGTTCCAACGACATTTAAGGCACTGGTCGGTGAACTGGTCCCTATTCCGACGTAATCGGATGAAGTCGTCAGATAGACATTGGTTCCGCTGTTGGTCCACCCGGCAGCGACATTGGGATTGTTGGATGATATCGTCAGCTTCTTGTTGGTCGAATCGGTCGTCAGCGCCACTCCTGTTCCGGCGACAAACGTCAGGGTATCGGAGTTACTCCCGGCGGTGATATCGTTTTGCCCCGAGACGGAAATGGTTTTGAAAATGTCCTGAGCGCTTCCGGTATCACTGTTGGTGATATTTGAACCGGAGACCGATATTCCGGTGCCCGATGAAAGTGAGAGGATACCCTTATTGGTGATGGTTGGATTTTGTCCGTCGCCAATTGATATTCCCGATCCCGCCTTTACTCCGTAGAGAATGTTGGATGCCGTGATTGTCCCTCCTCCAAGATTTATCGAGTTGGCCTTTAAAGTATTGAAGATGGAGTCTCCCTGGATGGTTATCCCTTGCTTGGCTGTCAGATTCTTGTTGAAGATGGCGTCGAGGTTGAAGGAGATATTGTCGTTGGAGTCAGGAGTGGTGGTTGAGGCGCCAAGGACATTG
>JAJYIX010000037.1 GCA_021789865.1 bacterium | reverse complement strand
CTAAGGTTCTGGCCCGACCACGTCCTTTTATCTGATAAGAAGTGAATATCACTTGGCTTTTTGGAGTTTAAAAATTCTAGAAACGTAAAAAAATAAAGCAATCAGGGCTATTAGCTGGGTAGGGGAGAGATAATTGCCCAGTACCAACGATATCCCCAAAGTCGAGGCAAAAAAAAGGCAGGCGATCAAAAAATTGGGAATAAAAAAAGTCCCCCAAAGAAACGTCGTTACAATTGCGTATCCTGTCGTCATCATCTGTCGAAGTGCCGATTGGGGGTCGATCGTCCCATTTTTGAAAATGATAAAAAAACAACTGAGACCGGCCAGAATTATCAAAAATATTTTTTTCTTCATTGATGAAGATATTATAGTAGAGGTAACTGTGAAGTTGCAACTTGAGAAAAAAAATAGTATCCTATCTCCATATCTTTCGGGGTGTTTGTGAAAATCAAAATCGGAAGTCCGGGCACCATTCGGCGCCCGGCCAGATGTCGAATAGCGTCTGGATACTCTTCGAGCCCTTTTTTGGGCATGAGCGGGTGAGACTCCCGCAGCGACCGTACAGTCGGGATAGAAGAAAGATGAAATAGTATTTGTGATTACGGATTGTGAGCGCTGGGAGGATGTAAATCCTAACCGGGATCTGTGGTCATATAACTAATTTATAATTTGCCCCGAAAGGGGTATTTTTTATGGCTTCTCCCAATCATCTTAAGGTTAAGCGTCTCGTCACCGCGTCTGCTTTGGCGGCTTTTTCGGCGGTCGTCCAATTGATTCACATCGGTTACCAATCACCACAATTCGGAATGTGGATCGACATAGTCGCCGTCACTTGGGTCGCCGCATATTTTCTTTTTGATCTAAAAACGTCGTTTATCGTCTCGTTTTTGGGAGCGATCATCATCACTCTTTTTGCTCCGGATACTTGGCTTGGCGCCGCCATGAAACTTTTAGGTAGTGTGCCGATGTTTTTATTTCCGGCTATCATGGCAATAAGCTTAAAAAAAACGTCCGATTATTTCAAAAAGCCTCTCAACTTATTGGCACCAACCGCCGTTGCTTTATTCGTCCGCTGTCTCTTGGTTATTCCGGTCAATTATTTTTTTGCTATTCCTATTTGGACCGGCATGAGCCCACAAAAAGCAATGTCGGCTATACCGTGGTTTGTCATCGCTGCTTTCAATGTGGTTCAGGGATTGGTCGACGTGACCTTTTCTTGGATACTTGTTTATAAATTCAAATTGAAAAGATTTTCATGATCAGCGACGGAGTTGTTTTGAAAAACGTTTCGTTCTCGTTTGACTCGCGAACAAAAATTTTAAAAAATATCAACTTAAGGATTGACAAAGGCAGTTTCGTCGGTGTGGCGGGAGGAAACGGAAGCGGTAAAACGACCTTTACCAAACTTTTAAACGGTCTTATTCCCCAAGAGACGGAGGGGGAATTGACCGGTGGAGTTTTTATAGACGGTGACTCGACACGTGATTTCCAAATATCACATTTTGCCAAAAAGGTCGGCATGGTTTTTCAGAATCCCGACTTCAGCCTTTTCAATTTGACGGTTGCGGAGGAAGTGGAGTTTGTTCTCAAAAATCTCAACATAAAAAATAGCGGAGAAAAAATTGCCGAGTCTCTAAAACTCGTTGGTATGGAGAAATTGTTGAGAGCCGATCCCCAAAGCCTATCTTTCGGACAAAAACAAAAAGTTGCGCTGGCTTCGGTCCTTGTCCAACAACCAAGAGTTCTTGTCCTTGATGAGCCGACGGCAATGCTCGATTACAAAAGTGGCCTCAACCTGTTTTCAATACTGAAGAAACTCAATAAAAAAGGGACCACCGTCGTCACGGTTGAGCACGATACCGATCTTTTGGAACAATACGCTTCAAGGATAATCATTCTTGATAAAGGAAAAGTCGCCGCTGACGGTTCGCCAAAAGCGGTTTTTTCCGATAAAAATTTGATGAATGAAGCCGGAGTAAAAATTCCCGATAAATTTTTATGAAAATTTTATCGCTGATTGTCGTCACGGGACTTATTCTGTATATAAAAAATATTTACTTTCTTGCCGTCATTTTGGTGATTTTTATTTCCGGTCTTTTATTTTTTAAAAAACGCCGGGAACTTTTTTCACGATTACGAGCTTTTTTTTCGATTGGATTGCTGATATTCATAAGCCAGTTGATATTTTTTCCTTCACATTCACTCCAAGCAAAAATGATATTTTCCGCAATCATTTTTCTTAAGCTTCTCGACGTCAGCATCGCCGTACTGTTTTTCGTCGCAACAACTTCTGCTTACGAGATAGCCGACTCTCTCTGGTTTCTTCCAAAGTTTTATAAAATGGCGGTCATGATGACATTCTATCTTATTCCGGTTATTTTCAAAGAAGCCCACGAAATAACAGAAATCCAAGCGTCCAAAGGCTTTAAAAAAAATGGGTTTAATTTTTTTCCCGTAGTGATTCCGCTTCTTCATCGGGTATTTTTGAGAACCCGCGCCTTATCGGAAACTTTAGTTTCCCGAGGATTTATCGCTTGAAAAAATCACTTTTTGAAAAGTTTCATAAAAGCCTCTTTGGGTATTTCAACTTTTCCGATCATCTTCATCCTTTTTTTACCTTCTTTTTGTTTTTCCAAAAGTTTTCTTTTTCGACCGAAATCGCCGGCGCCAATGACTTTTCCGCTTTTTATAAGGACGTCTTTCCTAAAAGGGGCAATTCTAGTTGAAGCGATTATTTTTCCTTTATATTGGCCTTGGATTTTTACTTCATATTGCTGTCTTGGAATTAATTCTGATAAACGGGAAGTAATATTTTGAGCTTTTACATAGGCTCTTTCGCGATCAACAATCTCGGAAAACTCTTCGACTGGATCGCCGTTCAGAAGGATTGTCAATTTATCGGCATCGACCTCTATAAAACGGGAAAATTCCCAATCGAGGGAGGCGAAACCGGAAGTGACACTTTTTAGGTTGTCAAAATAATCGGACATCAGCTCCGATAACGGCATCTCATAATTAAGAATCGTTTTGTTTTTATTATCCATTGTGATAAAAGTCGCCCGATAGTTTAAAGTCAGCTGCATCACTTCGCCGACAAATCGGTCGGGAACTATGATCATGATTTTTACATATGGCTCAAAAAATTTTTCGTTACGGATTTCATACTCTACCTGCGGCGGCGTGAGAACGAGACTCAGTCCGAACTCCCGTTCCAATCTCTCGCGAACAACGTCGGCGTGCAAAAGACCCAAGAAACCAACCCGGAAGCCGGCTCCAAGCGCCTTGCTGTAAATCGACTTGAATTCGAGAGCCGAATCGTTGAGATATAGTTTTTCCAACGCTTTTTTTAAATTCAAGTAATCGGCAGTATCGGTCGGAAAAACGGAAGCGAAGACCATCGGATGAATTTTTTTATAGCCGGGTAGGGGAGGAGTGGCATTTTTTGGGCTGGAGATGGTATCTCCTACAGCGACTTCGTGAATATCCTTTAAATTAGTGACTACGTATCCAATCTGCCCGCTTTCCAACACCTGTGACGGCGTCAAGTCTGGAGAAAAGTAACCCACTTCATTTACTTCAAAAGATTTCCCGGTCGAGGCCAATTTTACTTTGGTTTTTGTCCGCATATCCCCACCAAATACCCTAACGAAAGCGATCACTCCCCGGTGAGAATCATAATACGAATCGAAAATGAGAGCTGTTAATGGTGAAGCGGGAGTAGGACTCTCTAAAGAGTTTGTCTCCACAAAATCTTTAGGAGCAGCAATTTTTGCGATCACCGCCTGGAGAAGTTTTTCCACCCCTTGGCCAGTTTTTGCCGATACTTCGAATATTTCCTCTTCGGCTATCCCCAAAAAATCCTTTATCTGTTTTTTTGTTCCGTCGACATCGGCAGCCGGCATATCGATTTTATTAACGACTGGTATGATGACGAGATTTTTTTCCAATGCTTTATACGCATTGGCAATCGTTTGAGCCTGAATTCCTTGAGTCGCATCGACCAAAAGGATGACGCCTTCGACACAGGACAGAGTCCGATCGACTTCATAGGAAAAATCGACGTGACCGGGAGTATCAATCAGATTTAAAACTATATTATTCTTGGTTATTTCGGTTAACGGGTTAATGGGTTGCGCGTTTTCTTTCAACTCGTTAACTCGTAAGCCCGTTAACTGATACATCATTCTAACCGGAGCAAGTTTAATTGTTATTCCTCTTTCTCTAGAGATCGGATTCCGGTCCAACATTTGTTCTTCATGGCGTCCCATTTCGACGGTATGAGTAAGTTCAAGAACGCGGTCAGCCAATGTCGATTTACCGTGATCTACGTGAGCAATAATGGCAAAGTTACGGATGTTGTTCATATGTATATTCGGCCTTAGGGACTTTATGGACTTATATTATACATTTATCACTCTTACAGTCGAAGTACCTCCGGTGACGGCCCAATAATCTCCGTGAAGAACAACGAGAGTCATATCTTTTTTAACAAAATTCTTGTCGAGCAATATTCGAATCGCTTTCAATATATCTTCCTTGGTCACTTCGTCTTTTCCGGCCGGATGCAAAAAAGTCTTGACGCCGTAATTGACGCTCAAAGAATCGGCGACTTTCTTGTCCGAAACGAAAGCGTAAATCGGAAGAAGAGGATGATATCTGGAAATACTCCTGGCGGTCTTGCCCGATTGGGTAAAGACCAAAAAACCGGCGGTTTTTTTACCGGATTCGATTAGCGACGTATACAGATTGAAGGCCGATTCGCATATAAGATCGGTTCTGTCCTTCGTTTTCGGATTGACGGGTATTTTGGTATCAAAATTTCCATGTTCTTCGCTAAAACTGAGGATTTTGCTCATGTATTTGGTGGCGGCTTCGACATGATGTCCTGTCGCCGTCTCGGCCGAAAGCATGACGGCGTCGGTGCGGTCGTAAAAAGCTCCAGCGACGTCCGACACCTCGGCCCGAGTGGGGGAACTTCTGTCGATCATGCTTTGGAGCATTTGCGTTGCCGTAATGACAAAAATGTTTTTTTTACGAGCGGTTTTAATAATCTCTTTTTGATAATATGGAACTTTTTCCAGAGATATTTCGACCCCCAAATCACCCCGGGCGACCATCAGTCCGTCAACAATTTCGGCAATTTTTCCGAGATTTTTTATCGCGACTTCGGTCTCTATCTTTGCAATCACTTTTGCCCCAATTTTCATTCGGGCCATTTCTTTTTTAAGATCCGAAACATCATTGGTGTCGCGAACGAAAGAAAGGGCGACGAAATCAACATCGTTTTTAGAAATCATTTCCAAAGCGGCGACATCACGATCCTCCAGGACGGGAATCGGAAAATCAGCCCCTGGGATGTTGAAATTTTTCTTATCATAAATTGTCCCTTCCCCCAGGCTTTCCAAAAAAACCTTACCTTTTGATTTGACGACCGAAAATTCCAAAAGACCGTCTTCAATAAGGACGTGCTGTCCCGGTCTTAAATATTCGCTGATTTGAGGGTGGGAAATCGTAAATGCTTCCGATCCCAGTTCTACCAATTGACCTTTGTTCACTTTAATGGGCCGGTCGGTGAGTCTCACTCTGATCTCGGGCCCCTGTAAATCAGCCAGTATACCGATATTTTTGTTCAAATCGGCAGCGATCTTTTTGACGGCCGATATTTTTTGCGCGTGCCAAGCCAGATCATTATGTTTCAAGTTGAATCGGAATACATCGACGCCGGACTCTATCAGCCGGCTAATCATTTTTTCCGATTCCGAACTTGGCCCGATCGTTGCGACAATTTTTGTTAAATGTGACATATTTTTATTGAGATAAGACACTAAAGTAAAATTTTTCGGTTTTCTTGGCGATTTCTTTCCAGTCATAATTCACTATTTCACGTTTTTCCCAATCAGCCACTTTATTTCTAAGTTTACCATCTTTTGCCGCGGTTTTTAGGGCGCTTACCAACCGTTCGTGATTATCTTTTCCGACGATTAATTTTTTTGCCGGATAATTCTTGAGAATTTCCTCAAACGCATTGTTTTTAAAAGCGACTATTGTCGTACCGGTCGCCATCGCCTCCAAAATAGTTATGCCAAAACCTTCGTTGACATAAGGCGCACAAAATACGTGCGACCGATGATAAAAATTCGGCTTATCGGAATTCTTAACATAACCGGCGAACTTGACATTATCTTGAAGATTGTTTTTTATGACATATTCTTTGACGCTTTTTTCTTCCGGACCTTCACCGACAACTGTCAATTCGACGTCAGCAAAATCATTGATAACTTTTTTAAAAGCTGGCAGTAAATATTTCAATCCTTTCCGGGCCACTAATCGGGCGACAAAAAGGAATTTTATCTTTTTTGACGACTTTTTTTCAAAACCAAATATTTCCCGATCGATTCCGTTCGGTATGATGATTTTCTTCGTACCCGGTAAAAAAACATCATGCCAGCAATCGAAAGTTCTTTTGGAGACAAATATCGATCCGATGACGTTTTTCGAAAGACCGTCCTTAAATAACGGCAGAAAGGCATTTACGGCGTTTATTGGTGAACTTCTTTCCCAAGTCGCATGATAAGTAGTGACAATCGGAAGTTCCAACCGATCCAAAAGCTCCCATCCCAAAAACGGCATAAAGGGATCATGGATGTGGAAAAAATCGAATTTCCTCCGGGAAAAAAATTTATCGTAATTTTCGGATTTTTTTTTATTGACAAAACTAAGGTCGTTATTGCCAACACGGAATTCGGTAAACTCACCGATCTCGCGGTGACCTGGAAAAGGAAGAGCGTATCTTGGCCTTTTTGACGTAAAGACACTGACATTATGGCCCATTTGATTAAGATTTTTGGCTAAGTAATACACGTGCTCCTGAACGCCACCGAATGTCGCCGGGTCCGAGGAAAAAAACATTGCAATTCTTAAACGTCTGGACATATAATGATCATAAATGGCAAAATTCCTATACGGCTTTATTCTTTTTTTGAGATTCATATTCGCTCCGCTTATTTTGGTTTGGCCCATCCCAATGGTTATTTTATCATTTTTTTTGGATGTCATTGACGGTGATTTGGCCGCTTGCAAAGTGACGACAAAAGAAACTTATCAAAATATCGATAAAGGATTTGATTATTGGGTATATATTTTTGAAATGGCCTATGCCTGGATCCATTTTCCGACCTTTAGAATCTTATTACTGGTACTTTTTGCTTGGAGAACCGTCGGGACCATAATTTTCTATTTCCACCAAAAAAGAGAGATGTTTCTTCTATTCGGCAACTATTTCGAAAACGTTTTTTTTGTCATATTTTTCGGGAAAATGATCCCGGGTTTAAAATTTATTCTCGCCGACAAAGTCGTATATTACTGGACTCTGGCGGCAGTCACGGCCGAAAAAATATTCCAAGAATGGTTTATTCATATCGCCAAACTATCGGTGATGGAAAACGTATTGGGCGGTAAAAAACATTGGCTCCCCTCATAAAAACATATTTTTGTAGCATATAATCCATTGACTTTCTAATAGTTTTTCAGTCTATGGCGTTTAATAGTTTATCTGTTTAATTTTTTGTTTAAAAGTTTAACGTTTAACGCTTTAACAGTTTAAACCCTTATTTTGGTAGAATATACTATGGATAAACTTCCGCGCCTCCGCGACAATCTAAAGCTTATGTGGCATTACCGTGAGCTTTTGTGGAATTTGGCCTACCGTGAAATAAATCAACGCTATAAACAATCCTTTTTGGGTTACGCCTGGGTGATATTAAACCCGCTTTTCCAGCTTTTGGTCATGAACTTCGTTTTTTCGACCGTTTTGAAAGTTCCGTCCCAGGGTGTTCCATTCATAATCTTTTTGGCGGTCGGACTTTTACCGTGGAATTTTTTCAACAATAGTTTGTCTTCTTCCGTCAATTCGTTGGTGACCAATAGCTCTCTAATCACCAAGATATATTTTCCCAGGGAAATTTTGGTTTATGCGACGATAATCGCCAAGTTCGTTGATTTTCTTTTCTCCTGCACTGTTCTTTTGATTTTTTTTGTTTTTTTCCGGACGACCGTCTCGATCAATCTCCTTTGGGTACCCGTCATTTTCATAATCCAGGTAATTTTTACTGCCGGTCTATCGCTTATAACAGCCTCTTTTAATCTTTTTTATCGCGACATCCAGTATCTACTTGGACTTATCTTGATGCTTTGGATGTATCTTACGCCAGTGATGTATCCGGTCGACATCATACCCGCCCGGTACCGATTCGTCTTCGCCCTTAATCCGATGTCGGTTATAGTCAATGCATATCGGCAGACGGTCCTGGCTCATGGCAATCCTAATTTTTCCAGTTTGGCAATCGCTCTTATCATGTCCCTTGGGGTTTTTTTCATCGGATTTTATATTTTCAAAAAATCCGAAGGGGAGTTCGCGGATTATGTATAGAAACGTCAAATAATAAATACCAAAAAGCTTAATCATTTAAATTTTAGAATTTAAAATCAATAATGGATACAATTATCAAAGCTGAAAATCTCAGCAAAGTGTACCACCTGAACAAACAGCGGACATTCAAGGAATTTATACCAGCCATAATCGGCGGAGGAGAGACGAAAAAAACTTTTCACGCTCTGTCGCACCTTAATTTCGAAGTGAAAAAAGGTCAGTCTCTCGGAATCATGGGTCGAAACGGTAGCGGTAAATCGACTCTTCTAAAACTTATTGCCGGAGTCACCAAGCCAACCGACGGAAGAATAACCGTCGTGGGCCAGGTGGCACCGCTTATCGAACTTGGCGCCGGCTTTCATCCCGAACTGACCGGTCGGGAAAATGTATACCTGAACGGATCAATACTCGGATTCAAGAAAAAAGAAATGGACGCACTTTATCCGTCAATCGTCGAATTTTCCGAATTGGCTCCCTTTATGGATCAACCGGTCAAATTTTATTCATCGGGTATGTATATGCGCTTAGCTTTTTCTGTCGCTGTTGCCGAAACTCCGAATATACTTTTGGTCGACGAGATCCTGGCCGTCGGTGATCAAAAATTCCAAAAAAAATGTCTGAAAAGAATCAAAGAATTTCAGGAAAAGGGTTCGACGATGATTATGGTATCACACGACAAGGACATGCTTGAAAAATACTGCGACATCGGACTTTTCATTCAAAAAAGCCACCAGGAATTTTTCGGTCCGATGAACGAGGCTTTCAAGAAGTACGAAGAGACGTTGTGAAGGATAAGTCATATGACTTAAAAAAGGGAGCGTTTACATATTTTTTATGCTTGCTTTCAAGTATCCGTTTACGTTTCTTATTCGTTCGACAAGGAATTTCAAACTGAATTTTATCTTGTCCGGATGTTTGAAAAAAACCCTCCACCAATTTATCATGTTGAGACGGCTTTTCAGGGTGCCCATGCGATCAGATGTTTTCATGTGATGGTGGTATACGACGACTTCCTCCGCGACGTTGAAATTTACCGTAGACGTCATTTTTTTCAATCGCAAAAACAAATCGACGTCCTCAAGATAAGCAAAGAATTTTTCATCGAATCCCTTAAGTTTCCTAAACATTTTCGTATCGACCAATAGACATGCCGCCGTCAACCCGTCAATTCCGCCGGACTTATCGTCTTTACGAACCAACTCTATCCTACCGTAAGGCAATATCCTGTATCCGTAATTTTCGATAGACCCGTCCGAATTTTGCAAAAGAGGGGCCGCCGCCGCCAGTTTATTTCTTTTGGCGTATTTGACCAATTTTTCAATTGGACCATCGACTTTATCGAATTCCACATCGTCGTTGAGAATCAGTATCCATGGCGTTTTGACATACCGCATGGCATGGTTTATTGCGGCCGCAAATCCAAGATTCTTTTTTTGCGGTAGGTACATCACCTCACCTCTATGGTTTTTATAAACTTTACGGACCTTGTGGACTAAATAAGGCTTATCTTTGTCCGGCATGTTGTCGACGAATATTACTTCGTAACCTTTGTTCTCAAAATACTTCAGGAGATATTTGAATCCGTTGATGTTCGTATACGTTGAGACGATTATGCTGATTTTAGGCGCCATCTCGATATTATACACGTTGATGCGTATTGTTGTATAATAAACTTTTATGGATGGTTTGACCGAGTTTTACAACAAATACAAAGTCAAAGTTCTCGATTTTTTGTCGATTTTCGGCCCGGCGACCATTACCGCCATGGCCGACAACGACGCTGCCGGAGTCGCGACCTACGCAATCGCCGGAGCCCTTTTGGGTTATCCGATTCTTTTTGCCTTGTTTTGGATCACCATTTTATTGGGAATCACTCAAGAAATGGGTATGCGCCTGAGCCTCGTCACCAGAAAAGGACTAGCTGATTTGATTCGTGAAAATCAAGGCGTGCAAACCGCTCTCATAATATTCATATTTTTATTCATCGCCAATATGGGCGGATCGATCATTGTCGACGTCGCCGCCTTCAAAACCACCGCCGAAATACTTAGGTTGCCGGCGATCCCTCTTATCGTGATTATGCTTCTCGCATCGTTTGTATTCATTGTCAAAGGCAACTACAAATTGACACAGAGGATAATGCTTTTGTCGTCACTTTTTTATCTTGCTTATATTTTTTCAGCATTCAAATCAAGCCCCGATTGGGGATTGGCTTTAAAAAATCTCGCTTGGCCAAACGGAATCAGTTTTACGTCTGCCTATTGGAAAAACTATATCATCATCGGTCTCGGAGTCTTAGGGACGACCATTACTCCATGGGGTCAATTTTTTATAAGCAGTTTCGGACTGGACAAAAAGATTTCCGTCGAAAAATTAAAATATTCCCAAATGGAGACTTACTGGGGTGCTTTTGCTACCGACTTTTTTTCATTTTTTATGATCATTGCAACTGCTGCAACTCTTTTTGTCCATCATATTACCTTGACGAACGGCACGACCGCGTCTTTAGCCATCGAGCCTTTTGCCGGCAATCTTGCCGCCGTTCTTTTCGCCCTTGGCATTATGAATGCCGGATTTATGGGAATCATAACGGTCGGCTTATCGACGACTTACGCTTTTTCAGAATTTTTTGGCCTGACCGGAAGTCTTGATGCCCCGTTTGAAAAAAGTAAGCTTTTTTATTTGCTTTTCATCGGTCAATTGGTTGTCGCTTTTATCTTTGTTCTTTTTCCGGTCATCGACCTGTTTAAAATCGCCGTTGTCGCCCAACTTTTGAATACTTTTACTTTGCCGCCGGTATTTTACTACCTCATAAAATACACGAGCAATAAAGAGCTCATGGGCAAATACGTAAACAGCGGTCTCCAAAAATGGTCGGCCATCGTTGGGACTCTGGTCATATCGGCCGCTTCACTTTTTGCCGTCGCCGCCACCATTTTTCATTTCTAACAAGCAGGCTTTTCCTATCTTTCCGTATTAAGTACTTTATGGACGGACTATCTCTTCCCAAGGAAATTCGCTTCTTCCAAAATGTCCATATGAGGCGGTTCTAAAATAAATTGGTCGGCGAAGGCGCAGTCCTTCAATAATCCCTTTAAGTGAAGTATCGAGGATTTTATCCATAAAACTTTTGATGGTCTTCTCACTTTTTTTTGCGGTTCCGAATGTCTCCGCTTCCTGCATGACCGGTTTTTTGGCACCGATGAAATAGGCGAGCCGGACTTCGCACTTTTTAGCCAAGCCGTTGGCGACGATATTTTTTGCCAAAAACCTGGCGGCATAGGCGCCCGAACGATCAACCTTGGTCGGATCCTTACCGGAAAAGGCCCCACCGCCGACGTGGGCGAAACTGCCGTAGCTGTCGACGATGATTTTCCGTCCCGTGACTCCGGTGTCCGATGCCGGCCCTCCAATATGCCATACTCCGGTCCCATTGACGATCAACTGATCTTTTTTGATTTTCATCCCGTAACTTGTTAACACGTCAACAACCGCTTGATTAAATAAAACATCTTTGACTTCTTCTAACAGTACTTCTTCTTTGTGGGGAACAGCTAGGACAACTGTCTCAACGCCAGTCGGTTTTCCATTCTCGTATTTCATCGTAATCTGGGTTTTTCCGTCCGGCCTTAAATATTTCAAACTCGTAACCCGCAACTCGTCAACTTTCATCGCTAGTCGATGAGCCAGCATAATCGGCATTGGCATATATTCTGAAGTCTCGTCAGTGGCATATCCGAACATCATACCCTGATCGCCGGCTCCGAGGTTGTCGACTCCGGCGGCGATTTCAGGGGATTGGGTATGGATCTTGGTCAGAATAGGGGAACGGTCGGTAAAATGAAGTTTTGGATTCGTATATCCGAGATCGTGAATGACTTTTCTCGCAATTTTTCTATAGTCCAATTTTGCTTTGGTCGTAACCTCACCCGCTAAGGCGACAAAATTCTTCGTGACGAGAGTTTCAACGGCTACACGCGAATACCGGTCTTTTTTTAAAGCTTCGTCAAGTATGGCGTCGGAGATTTGATCGCAGATTTTATCCGGATGGCCGCTACAGACTGATTCGGAAGTATAAGTTTGCATATTTTTCTCTTTTCGAGCATATCAAATCTAGTTTTAGCACCCTGCACGCTTTTGGCGAAGGGTTGCTGGATGGATTTTACCGAGCTAGAACTCTATCCATCTCTCTTGATACTATGAAATTCTAATTTTTAAATCTTCGGCTCCAAAGTCAATATTTATTTTTTTGAATTTAAAATTTATTTGTGATTTTATTTATGTTCCTTCTTTCCAGCTTTCCAAATATTTTTTTTGTTCTTTAGTCAATTTATCTATCGTAACACCTTCCGATGACAATTTCAATTGGGCGATGGTCTCGTCCAATTTTCTTGGCAATGTGTAGACCATGTTTTTCAGTTTGCCTTTATTTTTCCAAAGATACTCCGCCCCCAGCGCCTGGCCGGCAAAACTCATATCCATGACAGAAGCCGGATGTCCTTCGGCGGCGGACAAATTTACTAACCTTCCTTCGGCCAACAAATAAATTCTTTTGCCTTTTAACTTTTGACTTTTAACTTTTAATTGGTACTCTTCGACAAACGGTCTGACCTTCGTCACTTTGGAAGCCATTTTTTTCAGCGCCTCCTTGTTTATTTCGACGTCGAAGTGACCGGAATTGGCCAGAATCACCCCGTCTTTGGCGACTTCAAGATGTTTCTTGTCGATGATGTGCTTGTCGCCGGTGGTAGACAATACGACATCGGCTTTTTTTATCGCATCCTGCATCTTCATTACATCGTATCCGTCCATCTTCGCCTCAAGAGCGCGGACGGGATCGACTTCGGTGACGATGACTCTCGCGCCTAAGCCCGCTGCGCGCATGGCGACGCCGCGGCCGCACCAGCCGTATCCGGCAACGACAAAGACCCGACCGGCCAAAAGGATGTTGGTTGCCCTTAAAATGCCGTCTATAGTCGACTGGCCGGTACCGTAGCGGTTGTCGAAAAAATGTTTGGTCATGTTGTCGTTCACCGCCAAAACCGGAATCTTGAGGGCCCCGTCCTTTTCCATTGCCCGCA
>JAJYIX010000036.1 GCA_021789865.1 bacterium | reverse complement strand
AGTTTTTTAATCCAAAACCGATTGACGGTTGACGGGAAATTTAATAAAGAATCGGGGATGGGAGTTCTAAATTTTTCGGACAAAATTGTGAAGACGGGAAGAATAAAATTATTCAGACGATAGTGATTAATGATAAGTGATACCCGTTTCCAGTCGGCGACGTCAAGTCGACTTTTTCTTATGACAGTATCCAAAAGCAGATAGCGATACGGTCCCTTGAACTGGTGGTTGAATAGATGGAGAGCAAGGTATACGATCATAAGTTTTGGTTCGAGAATCGGAAATAGGTCTTTTCCTATGGCGATAAACCTTTTATCATCCAGTAGCTTGGCGGTCAATTTTTTTAACAGATTGGCCGGATAAAGAGCGTCAAGACTCCCGACTTTGGTGATCGTGAAAACGGCCTCCGTATGGATATCGAAAATGATCGGAAAGTTGCCGACTTTTTTTATAAAAGACATTTCGCCTTTGGCACTTTTAATCACCGGTCCGACGTTGGCGACGGGAATCAAAATTTTTTTGAAACGAAGTTTTTTCAGGATCTCTTCCACTCTGGGAAGATCATTTTCGTCAATTAAAATGTCGCAGTCCGAATAGATACGCCTGGGATGTCGACCTTCAAAGTAAAGGTGAATCGGTAAGCCTTTGAGATAGACAAAGTCGACTTTTTTTCTATGAAAAATTCTGTTAATTTTAATAATTTCTTGAAGATACAAGGATGATTGCCAAAAATAAATGTTATCAATATCAACAATTTTTCCGTTGATTTTAGTCCCCGTCGCCTTGGCGATGACGCTTTTGACGATACCATCGGACTTGAGGTTGTTGTCACCCCGGGTGACGATTATCCCGCCACTTTTAAATACTACCCGGTGGACAAAGTAATGGCCCTTATTTTTGGCCAAGACGATGTCATTGATTTTAACTTCGGGAAGCGTGGTTTTTTTGAAAGTTACTACCTCCCGGGGCTTGAGAAGCGGCCACATACTGATACCGTTTACTTCAAGTACAAACCGCCCTTGTCGCGAAACAGCTCTGATGATTCTATCTTCCACGAAGATAATAGTACACGAATTTTAATTACACGAACCAACATAACAGCTCATTTGATTACATGAACAGCAACCGCAGTATGCCAGTAGATTCTGTCCTCGATAAGCAATGCTCCTGGAAAAAAGATTAATCGTCAATTTCTTTTTGGAAAAACGAGGTTTTTTATAAATGAGTTTTTTTTTCATGGCATAATGTCAATTTCAATTTTATTATGAAGCGGTTGATTGATATTTTCCTTCAAATCGTCGAATTCGTAGTAGACGACCGACTCGCCATTTTTGATGGACTTCCAGTCGGTTACTTGCTTGTTGCCGCTTTTATCGACCTTGTATATCGTCACTTTATTTTGATCATTAAAATAGTACGTTTGAAGTATCTCTCCGTTTGAATCGACGACAGAAAAGGAATAATTATACTGGTGACCATTGTCGACCACATTGTATTGAAGATTGCTTATCGTACCAGGCTCTTCAAGGGTCATCCACAGCTTCTCAGTTTTTCCCAGGCTGATTTCGCTCAGTGACTTAATGTTGTCCGCGAGGACATACTGGGTCGTCCCCGGTCTTTGGATCTGGTTGCAGTTAAAGGGTGCGACTATCGGTGGTGCCGTTGGCGTTGATGGAATTTTAGGCGACCTTGAAGAATAAAATAAATACCCGACCTCGCCCAAAAGCACTAAGAACAAGAGCAAGAAAATTACTTTCAAGAACTTATCCATAAGGAATGATTTAAGTTTAAAAATAAATATCACCCAAGTCAAGGGGGATGTGATAAGCTTATTTATAAAGAAAACTTATGAAGTTTAAAACTACAAAAAGCATTGTTCTAGCCACATTTTTAGCCTATTCAATCTTTATCGGAACACTTTTTGTAAAAAGGAATTTTGACGTCACCAAGTTCATTAACATCGGTAGTCGCTTTGCCAAGGCGGATAAATTGTCTTATCCGGCCTACGTCATCCCTAATTCCGACGGTTACGACGGACAGTTTTACTACCGGTTGGCCCTCAATCCTTTCGACAATCAGGCGACCAGTTTCGGCATCAGCCTTCACTGTCCCTTTATCGTCCGGCGAATCGTCTATCCATTGACCGTCTATTTCCTGTCCCTTACCAACGCTTCGGTCGTTCCGTATCTCATGATCATCGTCAACTTAGCCTCGTTGATGCTGATAGGATATTACGGATCCCTATATTTGAAATTTCTTCATAAAAATGTTTTGCTGGCGTTACTTTTCCCGCTATCAGCCGGATTTCTTTTTGTTATTTCGAGAGATCTGACCGAGATTATGGCCATGATGTTTCTTATGGGGGCGATTGTTAATTATTTATATAAAAAAGATATTTTAGCGACGTTTTTTTTGACGTTGGCCGTTCTGACAAACGAAACGACTTTGATATTCGCCTTGGGATTTCTGATTTACGCCATCGTGACTTATAAAAGGGACAAACATAACTTTTCGAGTCTGGCTTTTTCTTTAATTCCGATTTTATCTTACCTTATTTGGTATGTTTTTCTGGTGGGAAACGTCGGAGGCGTCACAAATATTGTGGCCCAAAACAACATTGGCACCGTTTTTAGCGGTATTTCTCAATTCTTGCAAAAAATTCCTTCACGGCCATATATCCTCAAAAGAACATACTTGGTCGAATTGGGATATGCGTTAGTCTTTGTCGTGGCAACTTTCTATTCTCTGCGGTCTTCAAAGTCCCCGACATTCATAAAGATATCTTGGTTTTTAAGTCTGATTTTTGTTCTTTCTTTGACGAGTAGCGTCTGGGTCGATGACTTTGCTTTTATGAGATCGCTTCTCGAACTAAATATTTTAGGTTTGATGGTACTTCTGGGATCAAATAAAAAAATATTTAACTCAATTTACGCGGTCCACATGTTGGTTTGGGGCTACATATTTTTTGATGCCGTCAGGCACCGCTTTTCGTTTTTTTGAGCCGACTGTGTGAGATAATATACTTGCTCAATATGAAAAAACCTTCGTGGGATGAATATTTTATGGAACTGGCCATTGTCGTGAAAAGGCGAGCCGACTGCCTGAGACGTGAAGTCGGTTGCATTCTCGTCAAGGATGAACGCATAATCGCGACGGGCTACAACGGCACACCGCATGGAATCGTCGACTGTTCACAAGGTGGATGCGACCGTTGCCAAAAACGTCATCGGGGCGAACTGGAAAGCGGACAGCAGGAAGAGAGTTGCGTCTGCATTCATGCGGAGCAAAATGTCATCATTCAAGCTGCTTATCTAGGATTGTCGACCAAAGATTCAACGCTTTTTTCTACAACCAATCCTTGTTCTTCCTGCGCCAAAATGCTCATAAATGCCGGCATCAAAAGAGTTGTCTGTCGGATGGAGCACCACGATAAGGCTGGAATAGAACTACTTAAAAAAGCAGGAGTGAAGGTTGAAATAAAATAAAACAGTTAAATATTAAACGGTTAAAACTTAAAAAAACTTTTAAACCTTAAACATTTAAACTTTTATTGTTTATTAGTTTAATAGTTTTTTTAACCGTTTAAGTTTTAAGGTTTAACTGTTTATGAAATATTGCTTAATCCTGTTTCTTATCTTATTACTATTCCCAATATCTATTTTGGCTGCCCAGCCTAATAATATCTATGGCATTCACCTGGCTCAGCCTTATCCAGACGACCTGAAAGCGGCTGCCAACTTGGTGAACTCCAATGGCGGCGACTGGGGATATGTCACTCTGGTCATCCAGGAAAACGACCGGGATACCGCCAAATGGCAACAGGTCTTCGACAGTCTTCGACAGCTTCATTTGATCCCGATTATTCGTTTGGCGACTCAGGCTGAGGGACAAAACTGGCGTCGTCCAGACCCGTCAGATGACGACAATTGGATAAGTTTTCTTAACTCTTTAAATTGGGTGGTTAAGAACCGTTACGTAATACTATTTAATGAACCGAATCACGGCAGTGAGTGGGGTGGCGAGGTTGACGAAAAAAGTTATGCCAAGGTCGCTTACGACTTTGCCAAAAAGTTCAAACAGTCAAATTCCGATTATTTTGTCATGCTCGCTGGTATGGATGCGTCGGCCCCTTCGTGGCTTCCCGGGATGGAGGACGAGCAGGCATTTTTACAGCAAGTTTTTGAAGATCAACCCGACCTGATAAATTATCTCGACGGGATCGCCTCGCATTCTTATCCAAATCCTGGCTTTGCCGGGAGTCCTTATGATTCGGGCCGGGGCAGCGTCAGGACATATCAGTGGGAAGAAGGCGTGTATAAAACTTTCGGGGCAAAAAAAGATCTGCCCGTTTTTATTACCGAGACTGGTTGGGGTCGAGACAAGTTGGGTGAACAAGCGACAGCCAGCGATTTTCAGGCGGCTTTTGAGGACGTTTGGAGCCAAGATAAAAATATTTGGGCGGTCACGCCTTTTGTCCTCAATTATCAGTCGGAACCATTTTTGCAATTTTCCTGGGAGAAACCAGGCGGGAGTGATTTTTACAGTCAATATCAGGCAGTTCAGTCGATCCCCAAGATTAAAGGTGACCCAGAACAGGTGCAAAAAGGCAGTATCGATTTTCGGCTTCCAAAAGAGCTCGTCGCCCAGTCTCATTACCAGTTTGTTATTTCCTTAAAAAACGACGGACAGGCGATATGGGGCAAAAAAGACGATTACGAATTGCGGATGACGAATGACGAATTAAAAAATACCAAGGTCATTGCTTCCGGTTTACAAGATGTCGAACCTTTTCAACAAAAACAGGTGGTCATACAGGTCGACACAGGTGAAGAGGGTGATGGATTCGGATATTTTGTCTTGACAAAAAACGGTTTTCCAATTCTTAAATCGTCAAAATGGTCTTTCAAAATTTCACCCTTACCGTCCCTAAGCTTCAATGTCAGCTTTTGGCCATGGGGGGCGGGGGAAGGGCGCGATTTTGAAATCCAAATCTTTGACATCAACGAAAAACTCGTGTTTGACAGAAAGGGAGTGGTCGTAAAAAATAACCAGGGGGTGATAAAAGATATAAAGAATATTGCCCTGAACGAGCCATACCGGGTTGTCATTCTTAAAAAGGGTTACCTGCCACGTCAAACTTTTTTTATTTTTGCTGAAGGACAAAATAAGGTTGAATTCAAATCTATGTTGCCCTTCGATATAAACGGCGACGGGAAATTCGATTTCAACGACATAAAAGCCCTATTCCATAAAATCCTCGGACGTTAAAGAATGTTGAATTTAGAGAAATTATTGATATAATCTTCTTCAAATGGGTGTAGAAATACCGACTACAAAGTCTACTTTAAACGAAATTGCCCAGTTTCTTATTAAGGCCAATGATCATATTGATATTTTCCATATTATTCCAAAAGAATTGATACCATTATTCTACGACAAAGACTTAATCAGTGTCGTTAACTGTCTCGAGAAAATTCCAAATGAACAAGAGAATGAATTTGATCCCGCCACAATTGAAGGTAGGATCGAGTCCTTAAATAGATCAAGACTTATCGAAGAGCAAAAAGTCGATGATAAAAATCCATACCGAGAATATGAGACGACGCATTTTGGAAGACAATACAAAGCAAAAGAAATTGTTTTAGTTGATAAAAAAACAAAGCAACCTGTAGCTCGAAAGATAACATATACACCGAAAGTTCCTGTGAAAGGACTCGAAGTTGCAGTTACGCCAAACTATACATTTGAACTCATTGGTTATGATCCACAGACAAAAAATAATATTTCGATCGGCGTGACGTCATACCAATACGGTGACAAGCATTTAGAGGTGTATTCGTCTTTTGAAAGAGCTACGGGATTAGCTAGTTTATATGTTGGGTTTCCACAATTCACAGATTACGGCAATCGTGACGGAAGTTCGTTTGGATTTAAAACTAGAGCTAAAAAATTACTTCTTGGTAAAAGATAAGGTCAATCATTACTTTATCTTCCCGCAAAACTTAGCGAATCTTTCGAGACCGCGTTCTATATTGGCCATACCGGTAGCATAGCTGAAACGGACACAGTTATCGTCACCGAAAGCAACTCCGGGGATGGCGGCGACAAAAGCTTCGTCTAAGAGCTTGTGGCAAAAATCCATTGACCCCTTTATCTCGCCGTTATATAGAGCCGAGACATTGGCAAAGACGTAAAATGCCCCACTAGGTAAAGGTGCCACCACGCCTTCGACTGAGTTAAGCCTGTCGGCCATAAAATCACGCCGTCTTTTATATTCGAAAACCATTTTTGGGATATGATCTTGAGGCCCGGTCAAAGCCGCTAGTGCCGCTTTTTGAGCAATCGAGGAAGGATTCGAGGTTGTATGGTCTTGTATCCTGGTTGCCGCCGCGATAACTTCGGCATCGCCGGCGGCAAAACCTATCCGCCAGCCAGTCATCGCATAAGTTTTTGAAACGCCATTGATGACAATTGTCAGTTTCTTTATCCTGTCATTCAGAGAGGCGATGCTGACGTGTTTTTTGTCGTATATTAATTTTTCATAAATCTCGTCGCTGACGACCCAAATTCCATGTTTGACGCATATCGCGGCGATTTTTTTTAGTTCACTTTCCTCGTAGACGGCCCCGGTGGGATTGCTGGGGGAGTTCAAAAGAAGCATTTTGGTCTTGGGAGTGATCGCCGCTTCCAAATCATCAGGATCCAACTTGAAATTTTTGCTGTTTACAAAGACGCATTTCCCTTCAGCGAGTTTGACCATTTCTTCGTACGAAACCCAGTAAGGGACGGGAACGATGACTTCGTCACCGGGGTCGACCAAGCTCATGATGACGTTGAAAAGTGCCTGTTTAGCTCCGGTTGAGACCAGAACTTCATTCGTCTTAAAATCAATCCAATTGTCGCGTCTGAATTTCGCGACGACTGCCTCTTTAAGTTCGATTATGCCAGAAGTCGGAGTGTATTTTGTAAAACCTTCGTCGATCGCTTTTTTAGCCGCCTCTTTGATGTTATACATCGTGTCGAAATCCGGCTCGCCAGCGCCAAAAGATACTACGTCAAGACCCTTCTTCTTCATCTCTTTGGCTTTGGCGGTAATCGAAAGGGTAAGAGACGGTTGAACCGTTTGAGCGCGTTTGGATAATTTCATATTGATTAGGTTAAAAAGTTAACGTGTTAACGGGTTAACGAGTTTGTTTTTTAACCCGTTAACTCTTTAACTCGTTAACATAACAACTGTGTTTTAACAAATCAGTTTAGTTTATAATTTAGGTCCAGACTTTACGACAGACTTCGAAATGCCTTTATATTGTTTGATATTTTCATAAAACAATCTTGCTAGATTTTTTGCTGTTTGTAAATAGCCATTTTTATCCTCCCATTGAGAGGAAGAATCGAGGATTTTGTCGTCGACTCCGGGAACTTTTTCCGGCACGTAAAGGTTAAATATCCCGTCATAGCGGCAACTAACCTTATCGAGTTTGCCCGATAAGATGGCGGTTACGATTGCCCGAGTGTCTTTGATGGAAATTCTTTTTCCGGACCCATATCCGCCTCCGACCCATCCGGTATTGACCAAAAATACTTCGGTGTGATTCTTTTTGAGGTAGGTTTTCAATAAATTAAGATAGACCATTGGTTTGAGGGGCATAAATGGGGCACCAAAATAAGCGGAGAAAGTCGGCTTGGGTTCGACTATCCCACGCTCGGTCCCGGCCAACTTCGACGTATATCCGGAAAGGAAGTGGTAGGCGGCTTGATTCAGGGTCAATTTGGCCACTGGTGGCAGGACGCCCGAAGCATCGGCCGTCAGAAAAATTACGTAACTTGGGTGGGGGCCGGATCCGCTTTTTACCGAGTTGGCGATGTATTCAAGAGGGTAGACCGCCCTGGTATTTTCCGTGAATTTATCGCTATCAAAATCCGGACGGCCATCTTTGTCAATCAAGACGTTTTCCAACAAAGCGCCTTCACGGTTGACGGCACGCCATATCTGCGGTTCCGATTCTTCCCTTAATCTAATGCATTTGGCATAACATCCGCCCTCAAAATTGAAGACTCCCGTTTCGTCCCATCCATGTTCGTCATCACCAATAAGACTTCTTTTCGGATCGGCCGAGAGGGTGGTCTTGCCGGTTCCGGAAAGTCCGAAAAAAAGAGCGCTTTTTTTACCACTTTTATCTTTATTGGCACTACAGTGCATGGGAAGAGCCTTTTTTAGGGGTAAAAGATAGTTCATGTAGGAGAAGACCGATTTTTTTATTTCTCCGGCATATTTTGTCCCGCCAATCAAAATAGTTTTTTTATCGACATCAAGGACGATGAATGCCTCCGAATTGGTGCCGTCGACTTTGGGATCGGAAGTAACCGATGGGGCGCAGTAGAGCGTAAGATCGGGGCGGAAATCTTTGTTGAGATTTTGCCTAAAAAGGTGGGTGGCGAAAAGCGCCTGATAGGCATATTGACAGAAGATACGCACTTTGAGATGGTGTTTTTTAGAAGCTCCGACAGTGGTGTCTATTATGTAGACTTCTTTTTGTTCGTCAAAAAATTTTCTTACCTTACCATGTAATTTATCGAAGTACTTTTGTGAAATCGGCCGGTTGACTTTTCCCCAGTCGACTTTATTATGGGTGAGTTTTGAGTCGACGATAAATTTGTCGTTGGGGGAGCGGCCTGTATATTTGCCCGTGTAGACGACCAAAGCTTTGGAGCGAGCCTGGATGGCTTCTTTATTTTTGAGAGCTTGCTTGATCAAAAACCCGACCGGAGGATTATGATGTCTCCTTTGATTCGCCATTGGTCTTTATTATATCATTTTTGATAATTTTGCAACGAATTTTGAAGACTGTCTTCTTTTTAAGACAGTCTTCAAACAAAGAGCGTCCTTAGTTTTTTGCCTGGTTTTTGACCGATTCGATTGCCGCCTCGACAACTTCAGGAGATTCAAGATAGTAGTGCCTGGTGAAATTTCCGCTTTCGAATTCGTAGACCAGGGGAATGCAATAGGGAATGTTGACAGTCGGGATTTTATCATCGGGGATATTTTCGAGGAATTTGACGATTGCCCTAATGGAATTACTATGTCCGGAAAGAATTACTTTTTTACCCGCAGATATTGCGGGAATTATTTGAGATTTAAAATAAGGAATCACTCGTTCATAAGTATTTTTCAACGATTCAGAGTCGGGCAATAATGATTTATCAATGTCTTTATATTTTGGATCATTGATCGGGTGAGTGGGGTCAGTTTTCGGAAGAGGCGGCGGGGGAGTCGCGAAACTTCTTCGCCATAACAATACTTGTTCATCACCGTATTTTTTCGCGGTTTCGGCTTTATTTAGTCCTTGCAGAGCCCCATAATGTCTTTCGTTGAGATGCCAGTCTTTTACTACCGGGATATTCGTCAATCCCAACGTCTCAAGGGTTATTTCGAGAGTCCTTATTCCCCTTTTCAAGACAGAAGTGTATCCAATATCAAAAGTATATCCCTCACTTTTCAGCTTGGAAGCGTATTTTTTAGTCAGTGCAACTCCCGCTTCGGCCAGGTCGACGTCGGTCCAGCCGGTAAATCTGGTTGTCCATTCGGTCAGACCGTGACGAATAATCACTAGACGATTCATATTAAAGTTTGTTCTCTATCTCAATAAGTCTATTATATTTTGCAACCCGATCTGATCTGGCCGGGGCGCCGTCTTTTAGGAAATCGGCGGCTGAGGCATAGGCCAAATCGGCGACAAACGAATCCTCAGTTTCACCGGAGCGGTGGGATACGGCGACCGCCCAACCATATTTTTTAGCTAATTTTATAGCTTCAGCCGTCTCATAAATTGATCCAATTTGATTAGGTTTGATAATTGTTGCATTGGCCGCCTGTTTTTCATGACCCATCATCATCCTGCCGGTATTTGTACAAAACAAATCATCTCCGACAAGTAAATCATTGTTGTTAAATCTTTTTTTAAATAATGACCAGTTTATCCAGTCGTCTTCGGCAAAAATATCTTCAAATGAATAAACCTGATATTTGTTTTCAAACGAAAGATAATAGTCCACCAGTTCTTCACCGCTAATTATTTTATTGTCTTTTTTGAATACATATTCTCCATCTTTATAAAATTCCGACGCTGCCCCATCGATTCCCAACTGATAGTCTTTTCTATTTTTGTACCCGATGCTTTCCGCTGACTCAATGATAATTCGAAAAGCTTCCTCGTTCGAATTTAGAGCTGGCGAAAATCCACCTTCGTCACCAACCAAGATTGAAAGTTTTTTACTTTTAAGGTTTTTTTGGATAGCGTGATAAATCTCTGAAGCCACTTTCAAAGATTCCGATGGCAGTTGGCGAAGCGGAATGACGATAAATTCCTGAATATCGAAATTCCAATCGGCATGTTTGCCGCCGTTTATTACATTGGACATAAGTTTTGGGTAAGCCGGAGAAATATCTTTAAAATAGAAATCATGGATTATTTGCCAAATAGGTCTTCTTTCCGAAACGGCCTTAGCCTTAATTAGGGCTTGGGAAACGGATAAAATCGCATTAGCGCCCAATTTGGATTTATTCGGTGTACCGTCCAGGTCGATCATTAGTTTGTCAAGTTCATCTAGTTTATCGGATTGCGAGTTGACGAGTTTTGGTGCGATTATTTTATTGACATTGTTGACTGCGTTTAGGACGCCTAATCCTTGATATCTTTTTGGATCCTGATCACGGAGTTCGGTCGCTTCATGGCTGCCGGTCGAGGCGCCTGATGGAACCGATGAGACGCCGACCGAACCGTCATCTAGCGTAACAAAAGTTCTGACCGTTGGATTACCGCGGGAATCCAATACCTCGATCGCCTGGATATGAGTGATTTTCATAATTGGTTTCTGTCACTCCGAACTTGTTTCGGAATCTGTGATAAATTATAACTGGATCCTGAAATAAATTCAGGATGACATTTTTTCCAGATACACAACTCTTTTTTTTAATTCTTCTCCAGTCGGTTTACACAAAAAACTTCCCGGGCAGATGACATCGGGCTTGTATTTTAGAGCGTTGATATAGGGGAGGGTTTGGTCGTTGACCGCTCCGTCCAGGAAAATTTTCGACTCATAACCTGCTTTTCTTAGTTGTTCAATTTTTATGAGCGATTCCGGAATAAAAGGATTTCCTTGTGGGCCAGGAGATATTGACATTATTTGCAAAAAATCGACCGTTTCCGGAGGATTGGCGATTTTTAAGTCAGATACCTTATCCTCGAAGTTCAGAACTGGTCCGACGGGAAAACCATATTGCTTCCTTAGATTTTTTATATCAGGATTTAAGCCAAAATGGACAAAAATCTTTCCGATATTTAAATTATTTTTTAATTTTGCAAGTTTTGCGATATCTTCTTCGTAGTGTTTTACCATCAAGTGAAAGTCAAGAACAAGGTTTTCAAAATTGTCTATTGATTGATAATTATTTGCAATATCATCGATTTGGACCGTTCGATTGGGCACATATATCCCGTCACCGATATCAATTTGAAAATAGTTATAATAGAGAGACAGCCTGTTTAGGGTAGCGGCCAGAATTTCCATAGTTGGCATCGGCATCGACGGACAAACCAGCATAACCTTTATTTTACCAAGTAAAATATGAATAGTTATGCCCAGTACACCTACGAGGTGTCCTTTGGGCCTTTATAATCGTATAAAATATGATAGAAAACGAGAAAAATTACTTTCTTGATCTTTTAAAAAAGCTGGTCGCATACGAATCCGTTTCAACCGATAAAAATCGTCATAAACATATTGTGGCGACAGCAGACTTTGTAAAAAAAAAGCTCGAAAAATGTGGATTTTTAGTGGATCTGTACTCGCACGACAATTGTTCTCCACTTTTAGTTGCAAAAAAAATTATATCTCCCAAAGCCAAGACAATCGGAGTTTATGCTCATTATGACGTCCAGCCAGAAGATCCAATCTCACAGTGGCGCAGCCCGCCGTTTGATATTACTGAAAAAAATGGGAAAATTTTCGGACGAGGTGTTGCCGACGACAAAGGACATCTGGCGCAAGCCATCACAGCGGCAAAATATTTAATCGCAGAAAACAAACTGACCAATAATTTAGTCTTCATTTTTGAGGGTGAAGAGGAAGTTGAGAGTAAGAATTTCGCCTATTTAATCGAGAGGCATCGACGCGAAATCGGGAAAATCGACGTTTTCTATGTTCTCGATATGGGAATGCGTGATAAAAACATTCCCCAACTTTTTTACGGCCTTCGGGGCGCTGTAGCAATGGAATTAACTGTAAAAATAGGTGAAAGCGATCTTCATTCGGGTGTCTACGGAAATCAAGTCATCAACCCTGCCCAGGTTGTCTCCGAGCTGATGGCAAAAATTAAAGATTCTAAAAGCGGAAAAATTACAATACCAGGATTTTACGAAAAGGTAAAAAAAATTTCCGATGAGGAAGTAAGGCTTTTGAAAAAAATTCCGTATGACGATAAAAAAGAAAAACAAGATGCACAAGTTTTCTCTTTTGTCGGTGACCGCCTCGATTCAAAAATTAAACCTTCATTTGATATTAATGGCATTTATTCCGGTTATGTCAAAGAGGGCTTCAAGACAATTATTCCAGCAAAAGCCACTGTAAAATTTTCTTTTCGATTAGTCGAGAACCAGACCGCAGAAGACATTTCAACAAAAGTCAAAAAATTTATCGTTGATAATCTCCCGAAAGGAATAAAGTACGAGATCAAAGAATTCGGTGGGGCTGACCCTTTCATCACCAACTTTGATGACAATTTCAACCAAAAAACAGCCGAGATTTTGGCAGAGACTTTTGGTCATGAGACATACTTTAATCGTTCCGGCGGCTCAGTTCCGGCCGCCGAAATCCTTAAGCGGGCTTTCAAAAATCCAAGTGTCTTGATAGGCTTCACTCTACCTGATGAAAATATTCACGCTCCCCAGGAGAATATAGATGCCGAAATGTTTTTTAAAGGCATCACTGCTTTGAAGAAAATATTTTGTCAGTAAGCACCAAATAGCCTTTCTTGTAGCATATAAGCGACTGAAAAATCAGCTGATAAAGTCTATAAAGTTCATAAAGTCCATAAAGTCGATATTTAAAAAATTTCTCTAAAAACTTTACGGACTTTTGACTTTATGGACTTATGTTATCATCTGGCTTTTTCCCACTTTTTAGGCATTGGACCAGTCAAATTCAACGCTTTAAAAAATCATTTCGGTTCAGCTAAGAAGGCTTATTTGGCCGATAAAAACGATCTTGAGGAAGTTATAGGAGTGCACCTGACCGAAAAATTCTTGGATTTTAGGAGTAAGTTTGATCCAGATAAAAAACTAGAGGAACTTAAAAGAAAAGAAATCCGGGTCTTATGTTGGGATGACAAAAACTATCCTCAATCATTAAAAAATATCAGCGATCCGCCAATATGCTTGTACATAAAAGGAGATATGAAAATCCTTACCGGATCTGTCTCAAATTCAATAATATTTGCAATCGTCGGCACCCGTCAACCGACTTCTTATGGGCTTCAGGTCGCCAAAAAATTTTCTTATGAACTCGCCGCTTTAGGTTTTTCCATTGTTTCCGGAATGGCATATGGAATCGATACGATTGCTCATAGAGCCTGTCTCGATGCGGAAGGCAAGACAATAGTCGTATTGGGCTGCGGAGTCGACGTCGTCTATCCGGCCGCAAATGTCTATTTATATCAGCAGATACTGCAAAGAGGCGGGGCGATAGTTTCGGAATTTCCACCCGGACAGTTTGTCCTGAAGGGTCTTTTTATCGCCCGCAACAGAAGATCGGAA
>JAJYIX010000035.1 GCA_021789865.1 bacterium | reverse complement strand
TTCCGATCTAGTAACATCCGACGGCTATCACAACAAAAATCAAGAAATAAGCGATCAAAATATGAAAAGGTTTTTTGACACTGTACAAAAGAAAAAGTATCGGGATATTGACGAGGACAAACATCAGGAAAGGCAGGCTCAATGACCGGGTGATGGAAATGGCGCTGTCGTAACGATGAGTAAAAACAAGGCTGAATATCCACGAAGGCGTAAGATACAGGACGACAAAAAGCGCCGCCGGTATCGACATGTAAAAGACAGCGTGCTTAAGTTCTTTAATTAACTGAAGCCTATCTTTTATTTTGGAAAAATTAGGCGACAATACCTGGGTAATTGAAACGATCGCCGTGATAATGTTGAGAATGATTTTTTGTGCCAAACCGTAGTAGCCGATATCGGGTGATCGTGGCATGAAAAAAGACAGTAAGAATATGTCGACCCTTTGCGACATGTTCAAAAATTGCGAAGCGCCGAAAAAAGTCAAAGTGTATCTTATCCGTAATTGTCTAATTGAAGTAACGGCTCTAAAAGTATCGACAAAATACTTTTTTTGATCAACAAGAACTAGGATTATAAATACCAAAGGTCCAAAAATTCCGAAAGTGAAAATGATAAAAGCGATATTAGTCAGATGGAAAAAAATAATCGGGACAAAGATGACGGCTTTGGCAACGTTGGAAACATTGGACCAGACGTTTACTTTTAAAAATTCCTTGGCGGCGTTCATGGCATTGGTCAAAAAATTTTGCCAAACCAAAAAAATTATTGACAAAGCCGTAACGGAAAATTGTACAGGCGAAGCGTGAGTCTTGAGGAACATCTTATCGAAAAAAGGAAATGTCAGACCTAATAAAATGATCACAATAAAGGTCGCGGAGCTTTGGAAAGTAAAAACAGTTTTTAAAAAAGACCCGACATCTTTGTGTTTCTTCTCCACTAACGCCGGCAAATATGAATATATGCTCGCGGTCGTTCCCAAATCCAAAATATTCGTGAAAACATATACGACCGACAGAAGGACGCTCAAACTACCGTAGTCAACAGCATTCAGGACTCGCGTTATCAAGACGGCGTAAAAAGCAGTGAAAAAAACATTGAGGTAATTACCAAAGGTATTGATGAATATGTTGAGACTGGTAGGATGCTTTATAAAATCGAGAAGACGTTTTAACATCTATTAATTTTACAGATTAAATATTTAAATAGGTATCTTCGTTTTTGTTATTTAAAAGTAATCGTCATTAGGTCTTTTGACACGGTTATGTTTCTCCGAAAGCCTGATCTCCTGACGTCGGAAATGATTTCTTCATCGGAGTTGGCGCCGGACAGATGTGTCAAAACAACGTTTTTTATTCGGCATTTCGAAGCGGTCTCCCCTACCTCATATGGATTCATGTGACCCGGGTTAGTCGACCCCACCTTTTGATTACATTCGCATAGTAAATAGTCGGCGTCTTTTGCGGATTTTTCAAGTCCGGCGCTTGACGGCGTATCGCCGGAATAGCTTAGAATATTTTTTCCGACATTGAATCGATAGGAAAGCGCCGGCATTTTGCCGTGAGGAACGGCGTAAGCTTCGACCTCAAGATCATTTGCCCTGATCCTTTGACCATCTTCAAGTTCAATAAAATTTATATTGATAAATTTTTTTAGATTGTCTTCAAAATCGGTCTCGTAGTGCTTTGATTTCCAAATCATTTTGAATCTGGCCTCCAGTTCCTTTGGCCCGTAGACGTTCAGGACTTTCTTTTCCTTCGAATAATAATTCCTTACTTCAATAGCCTGGACCAAGTTCTCCAGGGCAAAATGGTCGGGATGGAAATGAGAAATGAAAACGTTCTCGATACCGAAGTAATCTATCCGCAATTCGTCTAACTGTCGCCTGACTCCTTCGCCACAGTCGATCAGGTAATCATGACCCTTATGTTGTAGGAGAATTCCGGTTGGATTACGATAGTCGAAGGGAGAAAAATAAGATGAAAAACACGTCACCGAACCTAAGATGACTAGTCGGTCATCCTCTTGGGTTTTTTGGTTTATCTTTGACATAGTCGGTCAGGACTTTTTTTAATTTATCTTTGGTCGCTCTCGATATGTCCACCTTAAGAGCGTTGGCCAAGATGATCGTCGAAAGAATGATGTCGGCAAATTCTTCATACAGGTTCTTTCTATCAAACTTTTTGAGTTTTGACTCGCGCTGTAGCGATAAAACCGAGAGGATGTCGTTCGACAACTCCCCTACCTCCTCAGATAACTTTACCGTCCTGGTCAAGATATCTTTTTCCTTTTTAGTCAGGCTATAAAAAGGAATCCGGAGATCCATCTCATAACTTTTTAATTTTTTCTGGATGTCTTTCAGGGAGATTTTTTGATTTTGATTGTTATCCATGCCTATATTATACAACTATATATTAAGATGACTAACGAACTCGCAATGTATCAATTAAATCAATAAATTCCGACATTTTCTGAGGTTTGCCCAAATATTCGAGGATTCTGAAAACGGCCGTATCTTGCGGCGACTTCAGCGATAGATAATATTTGAAACTTAAGCTCATGAGTGAATCTGTGATGATATTGCCACCAGATTTTTCGGCGATATGTTGCAGAATATTCATCAAAGGTCGGAATTCCAGATCTTTTCCGAGCGGAAAAGCATCCATCACGTGAGTCGGATATGCTAACAGAAAAAAGATAAACGGGTTGACCGTCAGACCATAAAAGATATCGCTACTTATTAATTTAGAATGATCTTGGATAGCCGACTCGTTTTCTTTAAACCACCCGTTCAACTTTTTTGATTCTTCGGCTTTTCTCTCGAAATTCATTCCGTATTTTATAAAAAGTTTATAAAAAGGCGTTTGTTGAAGATCGGCGGCAATCCCGTTTATGCCGATTACCGAAAACAAGTACGGAATCATCGCAACTCGAAAATTTATCTCCCTCAATTTAGCCATTAGGACTTGATCCGGCTTTTTCGAAAAATCCGCTTTGAATCCCCGTCTGATTGGTTCGAAAAAATTAGTTCTTAGAAAAATATCGACAAGATTGACGCCCTGATAACCGAGATAATTTACGGTGATTCCATGATTTTCTCCCGTCAGATATCCTATTGCCAACTTATCGATGTCGGCCGCTTCGTCAAAATACCTCGGGTCTTCCCCTTTTTCATTTTTATCCGGAATAAGGCCGAAGTCAAGTTTCATCCTCGCTTTATTTTGTTCAAAAAAATCGACCTTTACTAAAGCCTGGCGATGTTTTACTCCGGTTTTGTGGGCGGTCAGTACAACCTCCTGGCTGCCATTCGACAATGTAATCCTATTCCCGTCGGGATCGGTATTTATGATTACATATGAGTTTCTAATCAGTTCGTTTTTTATAGTCTCGAGCATGATATTTTTTTCATGGAATTTTTTATGATTGCCTTCGTATCGCAAAAAAATATCGATGTCTTTTGGAGAAGAAAATGCTTTGTCGGCTATCGGTCCCAGATCGGCGTTCTCGAATATTTTGAAAAACCGATCGTCGGTCTCGTAGTTGTCCAAAAGAAAAGTCCGCATCGCGCCACCCCTGATTATGCCGGGACTCTTTTTCCCGGTCGTCGGGCATAATTCTAATAAGGACAAAGTCAGCGCCTGGGCTACCTCGGGGAGTTTTGTCCCTGTGGTCTCCGGAGCAATTTTTTTTATAAATTCGGTAAATCCGATTTGCTGACGATAAGGATTCTCGGAAGCCAAAATATTGAAATTATGTTTTTTTTCCATACGATTCCAGGGAAAAGCCCTGATTTTTGATAGTCTGTAGAATATCCTTGGCAAATCCAAGATTCATCAGTTTTTTTCTTATTCGACTGATGAACTGGTCTAACGCCCAATCGGAATAAGAAGAATCCTTGATGTTCCAAATTATATTGGCGACCTGATCTCTTACGATCCTTTTATGTTTTATAATCTCCCTCAGAAAAAATCTTTCCCTTTTCGAGAAATGATTATTGACGATCACTCCGTTTACGACAATGTCGCGATCATCTAAGACTTCAAGAGATAATTTCCTTCTGGATTTTTTCGAAATGAAGTTTTTAAAGATAGTCGAGGCGATTTCAACTTTATTTTTCTTAATTATCAAGATTCCCGTCCTCAGAAGATGATCTTTTATTTCTTGATCTTCCCCATAAAAATCTCTTTGACCATCGGCTGATTTTTCCAGGAATTTTTTTTCCAGGTCGTCAAACTCATCCCAGATTATTTGCAGTTTCATTTTCATTTCCGGGTGTTGGAATAAATCATCAATATCTTTTGTTTGAAAAAAATACCGACAGGCTTGTTTTATGAGCACCGGTATTCCGGACAGTTTTTTGACAATCTGATCTTCGATTTCTTTCGGGATCTTTTTCTCGAATTTTTTTTCCAAATACTTGATGAAGTGCCGGCTGTCGGCGTCCTCAAGAAACGGGAATATCAGTAGATTCTGATAAAGGGTCGTGAAAGGCGAGATAGTCTTGGCATACCGGGAATAGCTTATATTACTTTTAAAAAAATAAATTATGCTGACATTCTGTTGGCGATAGGATCGGTCGAGTATGGAAAGAAGTGGTCGCCTTTCGGCCAGAAGTTCATCGGCCGAAAGGACCAAAAGACAGAGGAATTTACCTTTTTCGACATTTTTCTTGAGAAAATCTGCAAACTCGATCTCATCTTCAATCGGAGTCGCGTCCAAATCGAGGACTAAAAATTGGAACTCCTGATAATTTTTCAAATATTTTTTAAATAGTTCAGGACTATCGAGAAAAGCCGTCACCCGGTAAAGTTGATCTCTTTTGGGCAGATTGACGACCGAACCACACTCTTTATCGCCGATTAACTCCAGCCATTTTGAAAATATCCGGGATCTGGTTTTTTCTGTCAGGGAGAATTTGGTCCTTGATATCATGTTTTAGGGTATTATAGCACTAAAAACTCAACCTGACAATATTATGTCAGATACAACGTCAAGCCGGAAAAGCTTATCCAGGATAGACTAGTTCATCATTTATATGCAAATTGAAGCCAAGCGTCCAAGACCCGCTTTATTCACGCCAAGTGATGCGGATATAATCGAAAAAATCGGTCGGCTTCCAAGCATAATTTCTGATGCGCGTTTTGACGATAAAGGATTCGTAAATTCACATCCCGGAAAACTAATGGTGCCGGCATATGTCGGGAGCGGTTTCGGATTTAACAAACCCGGATCATCTTTTTTGGCCAACTTTTATGCCGACTTGCCAAAGCTGGATGTCTTTCCTTTGGACCCCTTTTCGGCCTGCGCCGAATTTCTTCCTTCCGAAGTATTTGACGGGGCAAAGACGGTCGATGAAAATAAGTCGCTTTGGAATAAGTTCAACGGAAAAATAGGATTTATCAATTACGGAATTCTCATGCCTCGCTCCAAATTCATGATCGCTCTTGTCGAGGGTCAGCCTCCGGATGAAGGGTTGGCATCGGAAATTTCGTATTTTGCATCCAACTTCGGACCCGTCTTGGGAGTGAGAACCGATTTCAGATTGGCCGAGAATCCAGCCGCCTCTTCTAATCCGGCAATGACTTTTTTTATGCAAGACCAAGGCCCCTACGGCGGACAGTATTTCGATGGCTCCTCTGGGTATGAGTCGCTTATGGTGAATATCCAACGATTGGTATCCGAAATAAAATCATAAAACATGACAGAATTTTCCAAAAGTCAAATCAACAATATCGCCGAGATAAAAGCCGGAATCGCCGATTGGGAGAGTATAAAACGCCAGGCATCCAAAGGCAGTGTCGTCGTCGTCGTCGGCCGGAATAGGCCGGTTGCGATCGGATACGGGATGCTCGGGACAGTAATCACTCCGGTCGGACTTGGGGCAAAAGGCAGCAAAAGTGAAGAAATGTCAAAAATTCAGAGACTGGCCAGTCTTCAGTACGGACCGGATATCATAATCGATCTCAGCGTCCGCGATGAAGGTGAACCGCTTTATGCGGAGTTAGCCAGATCCCTCGACGGTCCGGTAGCCACCGTGCCGGTCTACCGAGTCTTTCATCCTAAGAAAGGTATCGATAAAAACGTGCTCTTGGAGACAATCGAAGAGCAGGCACAAGCGGGTGTCAACTATATGGTAATTCACGCTTCGGTGACAAAAGATCTTTACGACTTATCTTTAAAAACGAGACCGTTCGTACCCTATACCAGCCGGGGAGGCAGTAGCGTCATCCGGGACATGATTTTCAAAAAAGAGACAGAGGGTGTTTACATGAAAAATTTTGACGCTCTATTGAAGATACTCAAGAAATACAATGTCACCTTGAGTTTAGCCACTTCTTTTCGGCCGGCTTCAAATATCGACGCGAACGACGCGGTCCATCTTAAGGAATTTATGATTCAAGCACAGCTCATCAAAGAAGCGCGCGAAGCCGGAGTTCCGGTCGTCCTCGAAGCTTTGACCCATGCGACATTTGAGCAGATGTTAAAATTTAGAAAATTCATCGACCAAAATCCGCCACTGGACAATGTTCCCTTAGGTTCCCTGGGGCCACTCGGTACCGATGCCGCACCCGGATTCGATCATGCCGTCATGGCGGCCACGGCAAGCTTTGCTTATTTCCACAATGTCTGCCATTTTGTCACTCCCGTTACGAGAGTCGAACACACCGGCGGAGTTCCATCAGAGGAGAATATTCTGGAAGCACTACGGATGATTAGAGCTTCTTTCAGGGTCGGTGAGGTGGCAAAATATCCTCAACTTGATCGGGCGATCGGTCTTATGAAAGGAGACGGCGATCAGACTTGTATACTGCTTGAAGGTAAGGGCATCTTTCCCGATACCCATGTAAACGTCGAAAAACCAGGTCCATGTACACGCTGTGGCTCACTTTGTCCATATTTGGATAAAAGACTATTGAGAGACAGGTGAACTTTACTTTTTCAATCTCTTCAAATCCGCTTCGACCATCATCTTCACGAGTTCCGGGAAAGTCACTTTCGGTTTCCATCCCAGGGCGTTAATTTTGGTCGCTTTGGCCTTGAGGTCCGGGACTTCGGCCGGTCTTTTGAAACGGGCATCGATGACGATATATTTTTCAAAATCGGAAATCCCGACACATTTGAATGCTTCGCGGGCAAAATCCCGGACCGAGTGGTTCTCGCCGGTCCCGACGACATAATCGTCACCCTTATCCTGCTGGAGCATAAGATGCATCGCTTCGACATAATCGCCGGCGAATCCCCAATCACGTCTGGCGTCAAGATTGCCGAGGGCCAGTTTGTCAGCAAGGCCCAATTTAATCCTGGCCACGCCGTCTGTTATTTTTCTGGTAACAAATTGAATTCCCCGAAGCGGTGATTCGTGGTTGAAAAGAATTCCGTTGGCGGTAAAAAGCCCATATGATTCGCGGAAATTGACGGTCATCCAGTAAGCATAGACCTTGGAAATTCCATAAGGACTTCGTGGGTGAAAATTGGTATTTTCGTCCTGATAGCCGTCGTCGTTTCCCAGACCAAACATCTCGCTTGTGGAGGCCTGATAATATCTCGTCGTCGGACTGAATAGTTTGACTGCATTGAGCATGTAAAGGACGCCCAAGGAGTTTATCTCGGTCGTCAGCTTGGCTTGTTGCCAACTGCCACCGACAAAAGACTGGGCCGCCAGATTGTAGACTTCGTCCGGCAATATTGCCTTGATAAGATGTAAAAGTGACGATTCGTCAGCCATATCGCCTTCGACGAATTCCACTTGTTTGGTGATTCCAAGATAGTCCAAGTTGTCAAAACTTGGATTGGAATAACGCCTCATCAGGCCATATACTTTATAACCTTTATCCAGCAAAAGTTTGGCCAAATAAGGTCCGTCCTGGCCCAGGATTCCGGTAACCAACGCTTTTTTTGCCATAAATTAAAATAAATAAATTTAAACCAATCTAAACATTATACACAAAAAGAAACTGCAAATGAAACGGATATATAACCTAATTTAACCTACGAGGTTAATTCAAGCAAGAATTTTCAGAAATTCCCGGGCGGCTTTTTTCCAGGAAAATTTATTTTTTATTTTTTTCCAATCGACTTCGGATTTGTCAGCCAATAAAGTTGTCATTTTGTCGGTGACGGCGGCTTCGTTTTTTATGTCAACCAAATATTTTTCGTCGATGGTTTCTTTCATGCTCGAGTTGTCTCCGGCCAACACTTTTGTCCCGCACGCCAAAGCTTCCAAAGGCGGTAAACCAAATCCTTCATAAGAAGAAAGATATATTAAAAGCTTGGCACCCGAGTAGAGATATGGTAAATCTGCGTCTTCCACGAATCCGATGAATTTCACCCTATCCTCCAATTTAAGGTCATGGACGAGTTTGTAAATACTTTCGTTTTTCCAGCCCATTTTTCCGGCAATGAGGAAGTTGGTGACTAGTGATTGGTGATCGGTGGTTAGTTTGTGAAAAGCTCGTATGGCAATGTCGAGGTTTTTCCTGGGCTCGATGGCACCGACATACAGCAAATACTTGGTATTTGCGATCGAGAATCCGGCAAAATACTTGGATAGAATTTTCTCAATTTTCTGTTTATCTTCGATAGGCGCCATGTCGTTCCGGACGCCCGGGTAAATGACCCGAATATTCCTTTTGTCGAACTGCGGGTACAGTCTCAAAAGGTCATTTTTCGTATTAGATGAATCGACTACGACGGTATCACGATATTTGATGATTTTTTGAAGTTTGCGCTCGTGAGCTTCAATAATTCTTCTTTCATGGAGATCCGGGTACAATTTCCAAATCAAGTCGTGGACGGTCGTAATGCCTTTCGTCCCCATCATTAAAGGCGGTCTGAGATAGTCCGAAGTATAAAAAACGTCGACTTTTCCGGTAAACATCTCTATCGGAACGAGGTGACTTTTTCCCCATAAAAATTCCAATACCGAAGGCGGAATGGGCCATTCGTATACGGAGGCACCAAGGGATCGCAGTTTATCAAGATAATAAAAATTTTTTGGCCGTCTCAAACTCGAATAAAAAAGCCGATACTTGTTTTTTTTATCGATTTCAAGAAGATTCTTGACGAGATTGTAAGTATAGTTCGCGACGCCGCTTCCGGTATATACCAGCATCGTAATGTCAATCCCGATTATCATTGTATAAGTTTATCATCTATTAAGTTAAAATCCAAAAATTAAAAGGCAAAAGTTTAAGTAAAAAATCAAAAAAAGCGTTTCGTTTTTAATTTGATGACTCCGGAAGCTATCATGTTGCTAATTTCACCAACTTCTTTCAAGAGTTTATACAATTCATTATTGTCTGTTTTATTTGAATCTTTTAGTAAGTTTAACCAATACTTAGTTTCATTAGCAGATTTTAAAGCAATTTCAAAAAATTTTTTAAATTCTAGTCTGGAACTTGAAGCGGTTCCTTCTACCAAATTGGCACCAATACTAGTACCACATCTAATTAATTGATCTGCAATCACCCAACAACTTCTTTGTTTTGGCAGACCATCAATAAGCTTTATTAAGTTTAAGCTGAGTTGATAGCATCGACCACGCAAACTCGTTTTATATATCATTGCACTTTTTTTAACTTTTGGTTTTAACTTTTTATTTTTAACTTTTACCTTTTAACTTTTAACTTAACATGAATAATGTTTCCTGTCAGTCGCTTTTAAGCTACAAACTACCGTCTATGGATTGTCAAAATAGTCTATAATGTTTGAAATATATGAAACGCGATATCAACGTCGACAATCTTCGGGGACTGGCCATAATTTTGATGATCATTTCTCATGTGGTCGCCTACTATCGAAGTGACCCCGTCGCCAATTTTTTATGGATTTGGGGAAATTTTTCCGTTCAAATGTTCATTTTTTGTTCGCTCTTCCTATTTTTTGTCAAGCCGACGGCTTTAGGGCTGGGTAATTTTTTTTCGTATTTAAAAAAGAGATTTATCAGGCTCCTTAAACCGTATTATATTTTTTTAATTTTCTATTTCATAGCCCGATTTTTTTTGTACAAGCACGACGTCACGATGGCGATGGTGGAAAACAGTCTTTATTTTTCCTGGATGGATCCAAGCTGGCTCGTCGTCTTGTTTCTTGCCCTTTCCGTCCTGACACCTGTCGTCTATTTTATGAACAAAAAAAATCTCCCGATGTTTTATTTGTACGGAATTGCCAGTCTCGTCTCATCGGTATATTTCAGCCTGAAAGGTTTTGGTAACTACAAACTTGTTATGTGGCTACCTTGGTCGATAATGATCTACTTCACTTTTTATTTTTTCAACTATCGCAAAAACGATAAAAAAATACTTGGATTGGCGTTCGGGTATTTCTTGATCTTTGCCCTTACTTTTTATTTTCATTTCTACCGGGACGGTAACTTCGATTTATTTATGAACAAATATCCGCCTGATCTGTATTTCATGTCATTCGGTCTGGGTATGGTCTCGATCTTGTACTTTTTGTCGGAAAAGGGTGTGTTTAACGGTAATCTTATAAAAAATACTCTGAATTATTTTAGCCGTTATTCTTACACAATTTTTTTTATTCAGTTTTTGGTCATCTCGATTCTCGATTGGACTAATTTTAGATTCATTTTCGGAATAAAATCATGGTATTGGTACTTTCTCCTGGTGGTTGGCATCACGTACGTATTGCAACTGTCATTCGATGAACTTCTAAAGATGAAAGGGTTAATTTCTCGCAGGTCTTCGGTATCCAAGCCTTAAATCTTTCAGATGAGTCTCTATGAACTTTTCTATGCCGAGAACAACTTCATCTTTCAAGCCGGCGGGAGAAGCAGCTACCCATACCGCGAAATTGTACAATTCCTGGTTGTCAACCGTCATCCATTTATTGTTTTTGTAAAGCAATACGAAGAGAGTGGTCATTGCAATTCTTTTATTGCCGTTTTTAAAAGGATGATTCTTTATCATCAGATAAAATAACATCGAAGCTTTTTTGATCAAGCCGTGATAAACGTCTTTTTTGGAAAATTTTTGAAAAGGAACCGCCAAACAACTCTCCAATATGTTTGGAAATCTTGTAGAAAAAGCAGGAATCGGTTCGTTAAATTCAAATTTATCTTTAGCTAATCTGAAAGATATGTATTCAACCTCAACGACCGATAAAGATTTCATACTCATTCTTTCCCCAATTTTTCTAATACGTCGCCATATTCCTTGATTGTTTTGTCTACGCCTTCGTCGAGGATTCTTTTGCTTTCGGAAGACAAAGTATCTCCCAATATGTTCTCAACAGTTTCTTTTTCAACAGCGTAATTACGACCGATTTTTTCCGCCTTTATTTCTCCCTTTTTTACTTTTTTATATATATAGATACGGCTGACGCCGAGCAGTCTGGCTATTTCCGGGATGGAATAAAATTTTTTATCAATCATATTTATGTTAACTAAACTAATTCATGTTAACATATGTTAACTAATATTTCAATAGTTAACTGTTTTTTTAAATTGAATTATATGCTCTGGAAGGCAAAGCCGAAGAGTGAATAATACCAAGGAAGTTTAGTGGACACGACCTGCCCGTTTTGGGCATTGACTTGCAACTGAACCGGAGCTTGAACCGGTATGAGCCCAAAAAGCTTACGGATTTGAACGCCTTGAGCTTGGTATACGGGTGTGCCATTGGTTGACGTCAAGGTAACGGCCGACACAGACGAGAGTTGACTATCCGTCGGCAAGTTTTGAAAAGCTTGGACGGGTAATGTCTTGATAATCGTAACGCCAGAAGGTGTCTTGATGGCAATGGTATTGGTCGTCGGATCGATGACGACCGGAAATTGGCTGCTTATCGTGTAAGGACCGTTTTCGATTGTGACGTTGTTGGGCCCACCGACCCGGACACTGACCGTACCGGCATTGGCGGTATTTATTTGTGTCACCGATGTTTGAGTCGTTATCGGGGCTTTTAATTCTTGGGTCTGCATATTATTGCTCTGAAGGAGGACTTTACCGGAGTCCGAGCCCTCTGATGGAGGCTGAACTTCGATTTGGTTGACTTCTTTATTCTGGACCTGGCGTTCGATTTGATTCTGGATTTGTTCGGTCTGCTGGGCTTTTTCGGGAATGTCGGTCGGCTCTATCTTCTGAGTCACCTCCGGGATATCCGTTACTTCGGGTTTGCTATTCGTGTCGCTACCGGACTGACTGTCCTGATTCGAGCCTTGTGTTTGGTTGTCCCCTTGATCGCCGCGGTCAGCCAGAATAGTATTGGCACCTAAGACATTCGGACGAGAAGCTTTGTATATATTGAATCCCCAGACCCCGACAGACAGGACGGCCAAGACGGTAATCAGATTCCAAAGACTACCGGATTTTGCCTTGCGGCTGGTCTTGGTTACTTTTGTTTTTCTTTTCGAAGTTTTTTTTGCCATAGTTAACTTCTATAAGAAATATATCCTAATGTCAAGGGGAAATTTCTTGTTCCGCTATCAGGGCTGATTTTGAGTTTGTTTAAAATTCTTTTGTCGCGTCGCAAAATGTCCGAAGAAGAGACGAATCTTGAGCCAGCATATGGTCTTTTCCGAGATTAAGATAGTCTTGAATATAATCCTATAGTATAGTAAAATTGGCCATCATCGATAATTGAAAAAAATTATGTTCAGTCAAGTCGAGTTCAAAGGTTTTTCAGATGATATGAGAGGCCCGTTCGGGACACTTGAAATCAGATCAAAAATATTCAGGATGAGATATAACGTAGAAAGAATGCTTCTCGAACCTGACATTCTAAGGAAAGGAATAAGAGACCGGCGAACATTTGTCCACTATTGGTCTAATGAGCGTCAAGATTATACTTATTATACGTTCGGATCCGATATTGTGGTCCAGGGAAAAAAATTATCCGCTCTTCCTAAGGGGTTTCAAGAAGAGATCCAGTTAATCGCAGAAAATCACGAAATTTTAGTCGACAAAAACGGGTTGTACCAGAATTTTATGGGCCGGCAACTTTTGCACATAGATACTGATTCCGTTGCTAGGCCTGCTACCGACGTGGAAGGTCTGGCATACGCCCTTCTTCCGGAAGGCTCGGGATACACAACGTATAACTATGCATTCGAAACTGCGGATATCCATCCGGGGAACGTAAAATTCCAGATTAGATTAGACTACAATGGATTAGATTTAGCCGCCTGTCTTTCCCAATCGGGTCCCCCCTTGGAAAGTGACGATTTCTATCTAGCCGTCCGCCCGGCCGTAAATCCATCGGTAATCGTCACTATGAAAGAATAAATTCAATCTCAAATTTAAAATAAAACGAATCATCCGCTGCGCTTTTTATATACACCGAAAAAAGTTTCCGGTTTGAGTATTTTATTGTCAAGATAATAATTATCAAGCGCCATGACGGCTTCGAAGATGGACCTGTCCAATTTCTTGCCCAGATCATAATTGGGGCCAAACTGTGTATCAAAAAATCGCCTGGCGATAGATAATCCGGGAACATACTCCTTTTCAATCAGATGTTTTCGTAAAGCCGGGATAATATTTTGTGAATTTATGCATTCAAAAGAACTTTTGGAATAATCAATATTCTCCATTTCTGGGACAAAAACAGGTTCGGCAGCTTTTGTGTGAGATATTTTAAATTTGTCCGGCAATATATCGTACAAGGATTTAACTATTTTATACGTCTCGTCCCACATGAGATATCCATTTTTGGTCGGAATGTCGACGGTGACGAAAATTCCTCTGGTATTTAAAGTTTTATTGATCTCCTTGGCAACCCGATCCAAATCTATAAAATGATGGAGTGAAGCGTAAGCAATCACGACGTCGTAGGAGTTACGGGGAAACTTTATTTTGTTTGCGTCAACTATATTTCCGGTGTACTTTATACCTTTTCTCTTTGCCTCGACGGCTCCCTTATTTAAAATGTCGATATTTATGTCCGTACAGGTGA
>JAJYIX010000034.1 GCA_021789865.1 bacterium | reverse complement strand
CCGATCTAAATCAGGAGAAACCTGACAATCACGTGCCCAAGTTTTAATTGCTTCCGATGACTTCGATTCCTTTTGACGCAAAACTTTTTTTAATAAGTTTTCATCAATGTAAGGACCTTTTTTTATTGATCTAGACATATTTTACCAAGACAATTTTTTAACTCCCGGAATTTCCCCCTTTAACGCTTTTTCTCTAAAACAAATTCGGCACATCCCAAATCTTCTCATATAGCCCCTCGCGCGTCCACAAATCGGACAACGATTCCGGTGACGAACTGCGTATTTTTGTTTTCTTTCGAATTTTACCCTATCGGATGTTTTTGCCATATTATTAAGATTTAAACGGAACTCCCATTAATTGAAAAAGTTTTTTTCCTTGTTCGTGACTCCTGCCGCTCGTGACAACCGTTACTTCCAAACCTCTTATTTTATCAATTTTATCGTATTCTATCTCGGGAAATATCGTTTGTTCGGTAAATCCGATATTCAGATTCCCGTGAGAATCGACATTTTTATCTGATAAACCTTTGAAATCTCTCAAGCGCGGGATGACGATTTTGATAAGTTTTTCCAAGAAAAGCCACATCCTGTCGCCTCTCAGGGTTACTTTGACTCCGATCGGCAGTCCTTTTCTTATTTTGAAAGCCGAGATCGAGACTCTTGCTTTAGTCACGACGGATTTTTGTCCGGCGATAAGCTCCAACTGTTCCTGGATTTTTTCAATGGCACCTTTACTGGCAACGGCTTCGCCGGCGCCAACATTTAAAACCACTTTGGTCGGTTTGGGGACTTCCATGATGTTTGCTAATTTCAAATCCGCTTTCAACTTTCCCCTGACCTCCTGAAAATAATTATCTTTGAATTTCATACTTATATTTTGCTGTCGCACTTGCGGCAAATTCTGACTTTTTTGTTCTTTTCTACTTTATAACCGATTCTTGTCAATTTCGCGCATTTCGGGCAGACAAGCATGACCTTAGACGCCGGAAAGGCCCTCGGAATGTCGACAATCCCCCCTTGAGGCATTTGGTCATTTTTTTTGACGTGCCGTTTGTAAAGGTTAACGCCCTGGACCAAAATCTTTTCCGATTTCGGATATACCTTTTCGACTTTTCCTTCGCGACCCTTGTCTTTTCCGGCCGTCACCCGAACTTTATCACCTTTTCTGATTTTCATAATTAATATATCTCCTCAGCCAAACTGGCAATTTTACTAAATCCGTTGTCTTTGACTTCTTTCGCTATCGGTCCAAAAACTCTCGTGCCCTTAGGATCCTTGACATCCGGTCCGGCCAAAATGACACAAGCGTTGTCGTCGAACCTTATATAACTTCCATCCGCCCTTCTTTTTTCTTTGTGGGTTCGGACGATGACGGCCGGCAAAACGTCACCTTTTTTTACCTGTCCATATGGAATCGCTTCCTTGACAGCTACGTTGATGACTTCGCCGAGATACGCGTATGTTCTATTTCCTTTTTTTGTCATTCCGATCATGGAGACCTTCTTGGCTCCTGAATTGTCGGCGACCGTTAATATTGTCCTTATCTGCAACATAATTAAAAATAAATTTACGCCTTTTTGCTCTTCTCAACTTTTATATCTTCATGGACGATAAAGTGCTTATCTTTGGAAATCGGTCTAGTCTCGACTATCGAAACGGTATCGCCGACTTCAAACGTCTTTTCCGGGTTGTGGACTTTGTATTTTTTATGTTTGATGATGACCTTTCCGTACTTGCTATGACGGAATTTTCGTTCCACCGAAACAACCAACGTTTTTGTCATTTTGTTAGAAACAACTTTACCGGAAAATATTTTGCTCATATTTTTTTGACAACCTTTTTATCAGAAAGAACTGTTAACAAAACTGCTAATTTCTTCCTTTTCTTAGCCAATGTATTGGTGTCTTTGGCCGGAGAAGACTTTTGTGACAAGATCGTCTTGGCAATCTTGCTTCTTAGACTCCAAACTTCTTTCTCCAGTTTTTTCTCATCCATCGCTCGAAACTCTTTAGTGATTTTTTTCATATAGTTTTGGTGACAATTTTGGTTTTAATCGACAATTTAGAAGCGATGTTCCTCAAGACCGTTTCGCTTTCTTCCTTACTTAATCCGTCAATTTCATATAAAATTCTTCCCGGTACGACGGACGCGACAAAATACGCGACGTCGCCTTTGCCGGCACCCATTGTGACTTCAGGCGGCTTCTTACTGAATGGTTTATCGGGAAAAATTCTAATCCAAAATTTTCCAAATTTTCTGGTACCTCGAGCCAAAATCACTCTCGTCGCTTCAATTTCTCTATCCTTTATCCAGCCTTGGCTCATCGCTTTTAAGCCGTACGAACCAAAGTTCAGTTTGTCTCCCTTGACGGCGAGTCTGCGCCATATCCCTCTAAACTGTTTACGATATTTTTGTCTTTTTGGTGCTAACATATTTCGATAAATTATCTACACAACCAGACTTTGACTCCGATATAGCCCGACCTCGTCAAAGCCGGATAAATTGCAAAATCAACTTCTTCTCTGATGGTCGACGTCGGGATTGTTCCCTGAAAATATTTTTCTCTCCTGGAAATCTCGGCACCGTTGATTCTACCTCCGAGTTGAACTTTGACTCCCTTTCCTCCGGATTCAATGACACGATTCATCGTGTTGTGAACTACCGACCGGTGTGGGAATCCGCGAACTAGTTTCTCTGCAATGCTTTGAGCGACATAATAAGCGTTCAAATACGGTTTTTTGACTGGTTCTATCTTTATATCAAGCTTGAAATCCTTACTTTTTCCGTCATGTTTGATATATTTAGATATATATTTTTTAACGTCTTCGAGGCCTTTTCCTCCGCGACCGATGATCATCCCAGGTTTGACCGAATAGATGATGACGGTGATTTTATTGATGGCTCTTTCAATGTCCACCTGAGTTACTGAGGCGAAAGCCAATTTTTCCATCAATATTTTTCTTATCGCGATATCGGCCGTAAGAGCTTCCCGGTAGCTTTTCTTATCGGAAAAATACCAGCGGGAATTCCAATTATAGACGACTCCCAACCTCAACCCTTTTGGATGAACTTTTTGTCCCATTATTTCTTCGCACTCGCCTTAGTTTTACCGATGGCGGGTTTTTTCTTAATTTCTAACTTTTCTACCTTCTCTTTTTTTACCGGTGCTTCAATTTTTCTAACTTCTTCTTTCTTCACAACCGCTTCGTCCGAAGAAAGAATTATTTTAATATGGCTCATTTTTCTTTTTATCGGCTTTACGTTGCCGCGCGATCCTGGTCGATATCTTCTCAAAACTTGGCCTTGCTCGACCGTAAAAAGCTTAAATTTTAGCAAATTTTCATCAACTTTTAAAGTCCCCTTCGCATTACTGACCGCCGACTTGATTGCTTGATAAAGGACTTTGTTGGCACGCTGACGACCGTAATACAGGTATTTTAACGATTCCACGGGCGACAATTTTTTTACAGCCGCCATATAGAAACGCAACTTTTTTGGTGAAATCGGCAAATTTTTCAAATACGTTTTTGATTCCATTTTACTTTCTCCTTCTTACGATAAATTTATTACTCCACTTTCTTTTGTTTCTCGTACGATTACCCCGAGCCGGCTTTCCCCACGGAGTCTTTGGATGCATACCTTCACCACTTCGGCCTTCTCCTCCACCATGCGGATGGCTCCTTGGATCCTGGGCGGTCCCACGGACAGTCGGCCGAATACCCATCAAAATCTTTCTTCCGGCATTTCCGATAATCTCATCCTTGAATTCGATATTGCCGACCCGACCGATCGTCGCATAACAATCGGGGAAAAACTTCCTGATTGCACCCGACTGAAGTTTGACGTCGACATATCCTCCTTCTTTCGCAACGACCACCGCCGTCGTACCAGCACCACGAGCAATCTGGCCGCCTTTTCCCGGATAAAGCTCAACGTTGTGGATAATCATCCCCAATGGAATCTTGGACAAAGGCATGGCATTACCAACTTTGATATCAGCATTATTCGAAGCAACTATTTTATCACCTATTTTCAATCCTTCCGGATGAATTATATAACGCAACTCGCCGTCTTTATATTTGACAAGAGCGATATGGGCGTTTCTATTCGGATCCTTCTCGATTCGAATCACTTCTGCCTCGATGTCCCGTTTGTCTCTTTTAAAATCCACTTGTCGGTAATATCTTTTTTGACGTCTACCCTGATGTCTGACGGAAATTGTCCCGGACGAATCGCGCCCCGAATGTTTTTTCAGGATGACGGTCAATTTCTTGATTGGACCGACTCTTTTGTTTAATTCCTTGTTAGCCATTTTTTAAGATTGAGGGAAAATATCGATTTTCCCTTCCAAAACTTCTACCCTGGCGATTTTCTTATTCGCCAATTTTTTTGTCGTCATTCTTCGACCGACTCTTCTTTCTTTTCCTTTTCTGACAATGATTTTGACTTCACCAACTTTGACTTGATAGATTGACTTAAGGGCTTCTTTTATTTGTGACTTGTTGGCTTTTTGTGACACGACAAAACTGTATACTTTATCCTTGGTCGCGTTAGTCGCTTTTTCTGTCAAAAGCGGACTGATAATAACCTCATTTAGTTTCATACATTTTTTCTAATGATTTAACAGCACTTTCCAAAAATATGACGTGTTTCGCCCTCAATACCGAATATGAATTGAGTGACGAAGCATCGGAAATACTTACTCCCCTGATATTCCTTAACGACAGAAGCAACGGATTTTTTTCCATTTTGGAAAATACGAATAAATTATTATCTCCGATTATTTTTATCGTCTTCATAAATCCGACGACGGTTTTGGTTTTATTGGTGCTTAAAGCGGATTTCTCATCCAATCCGATGACCGCCCCTTCCTTCATCTTAAGGCTCAAGGCACCAAGAAAAGCCTGGCGTTTTTGATTCTTGTTGATCGATAAAGAGTACCTTTTTGGTTTCGGCCCTTTGGCAACTCCACCGCCGACGAAAATCGGAGCTTTGATGTCTCCGTGCCTTGCCCGGCCGGTACCTTTTTGACGATAGATTTTTCTTGTCGACCCGGTGACCTCGCCTCTCGTTTTTGTCGAAGCGGTGCCTTGTCGTTTATTGATGGCAAGAACCCTGATGGCCTGGGCTATTTTTTTTGGATCGGCGACGACAGAAAATATTTTCGGATCGGCTGTCATTTGTTTGACTTTGACGCCCTTCATATCGTAAACGTCGATTTGATTTTTCGACACTTTATTGGTTGTTTTTTTCGTGACCATAGATTAAAAGGTTAACTTCGGACTTCAACGACATTGCTTTTATAACCCGGAATGAGGCCTTTAACCGTAATACCATCGGCGCTGACGTCGATGACCTTCAAATTTTTTACGGTAACTCTGTCCTTACCCATGCGTCCGGCCATTCTTTTTCCTTTAAATACACGTCCCGGAGTCGTCGTCATTCCAATCGATCCCGGGGCTCGTTCGCTGTGTGATTCTCCGTGAGTTCTCGGTCCGCCCTTGAAATGATGGCGTTTAACCACTCCTTGAAAGCCTTTTCCTTTTGACGTCCCGGATACGGTAACTAAATCACCCTTCTTAAAAAAAATTGTCGGGTTTACTTCATTCCCGACAAATATTTTTATACCGCCGATTTCGAGTCCGAGTTTTTTATCCTCTTCGATTTTTTTTACTTTATCGGCAAATTTCTCCAACCTTATCTCCTTTAAAAAACGAAGCGGGGTCTTTATTCCCGCTTTGTTGATTTCTCCCCGGACTGACTTGTTGATATTTTTGGTCTGTCCGTATCCGAGCTTCATTGAAAAATATTTGTGATTATCCGGCCATTTCATGGAAATAAAATAACACGGATTTGTCTTAATAAAAGTAGTTGGGACGCGAACGCCCGTATCGTCGAAAGTCTGAGACTGAATCGATTTTTCACCTAATATAAAACCTGACATAAAAAAAAGACCCCAGATTGGGGTCAAAATCCAATCCGGAAAAACTCAATCCTTATGTCCCGAGCAAAGGATACTTAACATGTGCACAAATTATATAATACGAACTTCTATTGGTCAAGCAGTTTACATCTTCACTTCCACCTCAACCCCAGCTGCCAGTTCCAAGTGCATCAATGAATCGATCGTTTGATTGGTCGGATTCACGATGTCTATAAGTCTCTTGTGAATTTTCATGCCAAAGTGTTCCCGAGCGTCCTTATCGATAAATGAAGCTTTATCGACGACGTATACCTCTTGTTTCGTCGGAAGAGGAACCGGCCCAACGATGGACGCTCCCGTCCTAATGGCCGTATCAACAATCCTCTGACAGGTTTCATCAATCAACCTGTAATCATAAGATTTGAGTCTGATTCTGATTCTTCCTTTTGGCATAATATTAAAGAGCTATTATACAACCCGTAAAGCCATAAGTCAAAAGCCCATAACGAAAAACCTACGGACCTCAAAGACCTCACGGGCCTATAGACTGATTATTTAATTATTTTGATAACCGTACCGGCTCCGACGGTGTGACCGCCTTCTCTAATGGCAAATTTTTGGCCTTCTTCCAAAGCAACCGGATATATAAGTTTGGCCGTGACCTTTACGTTGTCACCCGGCATAACCATTTCGACTCCGGCGGGTAAGGTAACCTCACCGGTCACGTCGGTCGTCCTAATGTAAAACTGCGGTCTGTATCCTTTGAAAAAAGGTGTGTGTCGTCCGCCTTCTTCCTTGCTTAAGACGTATATCTGCGCCTCAAACTCGGTATGAGGTGTGATTGACCCCGGTTTGGCGATGACCTGACCTCTTTGAACGTCGCTTTTTTCGATACCCCTTATGAGTAAACCGACGTTATCTCCGGCTCTCGCTTCATCAAGGGTCTTCCTAAACATTTCGACACCCGTGATGACGGTTTTTTTGGTTTCCTTGAGACCGATGATTTCCACTTCGTCGTTCACTTTGGCAATTCCTCTTTCGACACGACCCGTGACGACCGTTCCTCGACCCGATATCGTGAAAACATCTTCAACCGGCATCAAAAACGGCTTGTCTAAAGGCCTGACCGGTTCTGGAAAGTATTCGTCAACAGTGTCCATCAACTTTTCGATCGACTTTATGGCTTCCGGATCGTCGGCCAAAGCCTTAAGGGCGCTGCCGCGAACGACCGGAACTTTGTCTCCCGGGAATCCGTATTTTGTCAAAAGATCTCTTACTTCCATTTCGACCAAGTCCAAGATTTCTTTATCCTGGACCATGTCGACTTTATTCAGGAAAACAACGATGGCCGGAACGTTAACTTGATGAGCCAACAAAATGTGTTCCCTGGTCTGAGGCATCGGTCCATCCGGAGCCGATACGACCAAAATGGCGCCATCCATTTGGGCGGCACCCGTTATCATGTTCTTGATATAATCGGCATGTCCCGGAGCATCGATGTGGGCGTAATGCCTTTTATCAGTTTCATATTCGCTGTGGTGAAGGTTTATGGTGACTCCACGGGCTTTTTCTTCCGGAGCTTTATCAATTTCTTCATATTTCAAAAATTTTGCTTTGCCTTTTTTCGAAAGAACGTAGTGAATTGCCGAAGTGAGAGTGGTCTTTCCATGATCGACGTGACCGATGGTACCAATGTTCAAATGAGGTTTATTCCTCTGGAATGTTCCGTCTGCCATATGATTAAAAAATGACTAATTAGTAATAACAAATAAAAGAAAGCCTCGTTTAATGATGAAGGCTTTAAACTGTTTATTTCTTTTTATGATAAAGGCAGACCCCAAAAAAGTCAAGGGGATAGTTTGAGAATATTCAAATCATTCACTTCGATTAATCGAAGTATCGGCCGTTGTAATATAATTGGAGCTATGATTAACCGTTTTTTCCAGGATAAAAATATTATTAATAAAATAAGACGGGGATATTACTCTGCGCTATATTTTAACCGGACTAAAAAAATATTATTCGAAGAAAATAACTATAAGAAAGTGATCATGCAGATTTTTCAAAAAAAAAATAATTCCGTTCTTTGTGGAGTAGATGAAACTTTGGAGCTGCTAAAAATCACAACCGGCCATTTTAAAAAAAACAAATGGATTGATAAGTCAAGAGAATTAGAAATAAAACATTTGAAAGACGGTGATAAAATTTATGCCTTAGAACCGGTATTCCATATACGTGGACCTTATGCATATTTTGCCCATTTAGAATCGATTTATTTGGGGATTCTTGCCAGAAGAACACTGATAGCAACAAAAAGTCGAAGAGTCGTCGACGCCGCCAACGGCAAACCGGTGATATTCTTCGCTGACCGTTTCGACCATTTTTCCAATCAGGAGGGCGATGGCTACGCTGCCCATGTCGGCGGTATAACGACCGTTTGTACAAGCGCTCAAGCATTTCTGTGGAAAGGGAAAATAGCTGGCACTATTCCTCATGCTTTAATCGCTATAAATGACGGCAACACAATAAAAGCCGTTCGACAATTCTCAAAGCATATAAAAGATAAAGTGATCGCTTTAGTAGATTTTGATAACGACAGCGTAAACACGGCATTAAAAGTCGCCGCTAATCTAAAAAATAGATTATGGGGAATTAGGGTCGACACCGCCGAAAACATTATTGATAAATCGTTTGCATTTAAAAAAAACAAAAAATATCGTGGCGTCAATCCCAGTTTAATCGGCTTGTTGAGAAGAGAACTAGATCGTAACGGATTTCCATACGTAAAAATATTTGTATCGGGAGGATTTGATGAAGAAAAAATCAAGTTTTTCGAAAAAAATAATACTCCCGTAGACGCTTACGGCGTCGGATCTTCCCTTTTGAAGGGCGGTAATGATTTCACCGCCGATATAGTAATGGTGGAAGATAAAAAAATTGCCAAGTACGGAAGAATGTATAAACCAAACGAAAAATTTGCATCGGCAAACCATAGCTTTCCTGTATGAATCTATATTTGTTAGAATGGACTCATGTTAAATTCCGAACAAAAAAAAGCGGTCCGTTACAATAGCGGGCCTTTACTCATCATCGCCGGCGCCGGCACGGGAAAAACGACCGTCATTGTTGAAAAAATAAAATACTTGATAGACAAAAAAAAGGCCCGCCCGGACGAAATATTGGCCCTGACTTTCACGGAAAAAGCGGCCTATGAAATGGAAGAAAGGGTAGACGAAGCCATGCCTTACGGTTACTTCCAGATGTGGATCTCAACTTTCCACGCTTTTGCCGATCAAATTCTCAAAGAAAACGCACCGGAAATCGGATGGACGCCCGGATTCCGTATAATGACCGAGGCCGAAACGTTGATATTCATGAAAAAAAATCTTTTCCTTTTCCAACTTGATTATTACCGGCCGCTTGGTAATCCCAACAAATTTCTTTCGGCAATAATCAATCATTTTTCCCGACTTCGCGACGAGAATATATCAGCCGATGATTATTTGGATTGGGCGTCGAAAATTGACACCAACAAAAGAGAAAGCCAGTCATTCGAACAGGCCGAAATTGATAAATACAAAGAATTGGCTCATGCCTACGAAATTTATCAAACGTTAAAAATCAAGGAAGGTTTGATGGACTATGCTGATCTGATATTTTATCTCGTCAAACTTTTTCAAAGACGCAAAAGCATTCTTAGAGAATATCAAAAAAAATTCCGTTACGTTTTGGTCGACGAATTCCAGGATACCAATATCGCTCAATATGAACTTATAAAACTCCTATGCCCCCCTTCTTCAAATCCAAAATTGACGCTGGTCGGTGACGATTCACAGGCGATATACAAATTTCGCGGTGCCTCGGTGTCCAACATTCTGAACTTCCGCCAAGACTACAAAAAATCAAGACAGATCAGCTTAATTAGAAATTATCGCTCCAATCAATCGATTCTTGATTCGTCATACGAGCTTATAAGACACAACGATCCCGATACTTTGGAATATCAGCTCCATATCTCAAAAAAATTACGATCGGCGATTCCAAACAAAGGTGTCGGCGACGATCAAATAAAAGTTTTCATCGCTGATCACGTCGAGGAGGAGGCCGACTTCGTCGTATCAGAAATTAAAAAATTGTCAAGGAAATACAAATTTTCTGATTTCGCCGTCCTTGGTCGAGCAAATTCCCATGCCGAACCTTTTATACGAGCGTTCATAAGACACGGAATTCCCTATCAATTCTTGGGACCGGGAATGCTCTTGAAACAACCGGAAGTCAAAGATCTCATCGCGTATTTAAAAACATTAAACAATCTCGATGACTCGGTATCGTTCTTCCGGGTACTGAATATGGAAATTTTTGAAATTAATAAAGTCGATGTCAATTTATTGAGTGCTTTTGCAAAAAAAACTAATACGTCCCTTTTCCAAGCGACAAAAATATTTCTGGGCTTCTTTTATAAAGACTTGCTTTGCCCTGATGACGAAGTTTATAAAAAACATCTTCCTTTACTGATGGAAAAGACGCGGAAATCCCTCTTTTATATATATACATTGATAGATAAGCACCTCGAAAAGATACGAAAGGACACCGCCGGACAGATTTTATACGATTTCCTCGAATCAACCGGTTATTTACCAAAACTCACGAATTACAAAACCGAGTCGGAAGAAAAAATTGCGTTGAACGTATCGAGTTTTTTTAATAAGCTGAAAAACTATGAAGTCGATCATGAAGATGCCAGCGTTTCATCCGTCGTTGATTTTCTGGACATGAGTCTGGAACTTGGAGAATCACCCGCCGTGTCCAAGACCGATTTAAACCTTTTAAACGCCGTCAACATTATCACCGTTCATTCGGCCAAAGGACTGGAGTTTCCGGTCGTTTTTATGATCAATCTGACAAGGGGGCGTTTCCCAACTTACAACAAACCTGAAACCCTTCCGATTCCAAACGCTCTCGTCAAGGAGTCCCTGCCTCAAGGCGACTATCACGAAGAGGAAGAACGACGGCTTTTTTATGTCGGGATGACCAGAGCAAAAGACCGCATTTTCATGACGGCTTCCCGTTTTTATGGAGAAGGAAAGCGGGAACAAAAAATATCATCTTTCATCAATGAGGCGCTCGGCGAAGGATTAACTCAGCGGCTCGTCGTTAAAAAAAAAGAGGAAAAACAGCAGCTGTCAATTTTCGATTTCAAAAAAGTGCCGGAAAATTTTGTCAAAACCAAATACGTAAACAAAAATTTTTCCTACACCCAACTCGAGACTTACGAACGTTGTCCGCTTCAATATAAATACCAATACATCATGAGAGTTCCGACGACGCCTAGCGCTTCTTTGTCTTTTGGCGATACTATCCACAAAACGATGCAGTATTTTTACAACGAATTTATGAAAGACAAAACGGTACCTCTTGAAAAATTATTGAGAATATATAAAAACAGCTGGATACCTCTCGGATACGCATCGGCCGACCATGAAAAAAGAATGAAAAGTGAAGGAATAAAAATTTTGACGGGTTATTTCGACAAATACCACAATCGTCAAATCGACATTTTGGCGACCGAAAAACCTTTTAAAATCAAACTATACGACCAAATATTTATTACCGGAAAAATCGATCGTATCGACAGAGGGGTCGGAAGTACCATTGAAATAGTCGATTACAAGACCGGCAAAAAGCCTACCGACAAAGATTTAAAAAAAAGTCTTCAGCTTTCGATATATGCTTTGGCCGCCACCAATCGCGGCTTATACAACAAAAAACTTCGGGACGTCAATCTCGTGTTTTATTACCTTCAAACCGGCGATCGGATCTCCTTCAAAAAAACACCGGAAGAAATTTCCGATACCAAAACTCGAATAAAAACCATCGTCGATGAAATCAAATCAAGCGCCTATGATCCCAAAGTCGGCCCGTGGTGTGATTTTTGCCCTTTTAAAATGATATGCGAGGCCTGGCAGTAATTTCTTGTATAATATCATCATGGCAAAACGGATTATTGGATCAAGATTTTTTCAAAGATTTTTGGAGGTGATCGTCCCTATCGGTTCATGGATTCTCATCACTTTTCCGCTCTGGTTGTCACCATTCCACCCGGCTTTAGTTGCGTACTTTATCATACTATTCGATTTGTATTTTTTCTATAAATCGACGCAAACTGCCTATAATGCCGTCATTTCATACAAAGAAATTCTTCTTCACAACGAGATAGATTACGTGAGAAAACTGAAAAATATCGGGAATGTCAACCATTTCATCGTCATCCCCAATTACAAAGAACCGGCGCACAAGCTTGAAGAAACTATCAAAAAAATCACCGAGACAGATTATCCTTCAAAAAATATTTACTTGGTCTTGGCATTCGAAGCACGAGAAAAGGAAGCTAAGGCGAAGGAAGTTGTCCTCAAGGATAAATACAGTTATTTTTTCAAAGCCGTGATGAGCGCTTACCATCCGCTGGCAGTCGGCGAAGAGCCGGGAAAAGCCAGTAACCAAACATACGCTTGCAAAATGATTTCGGAGTACGTAATGAAGAATGGTCTTGATTCGAAACAGACCTTGATCACAATTTGCGACGCCGATAGTTTTTTACCTAAAAATTATTTCTCTTACTTGACATTCGAATTTTTAAAGGATTCCGGCCGTTTGCACCACTTTTACTGGGCTCCGGTGCTCTTGTACAACAACTTCTGGAAACTGCCACTTTTTGTCAGGATGCAGGCTACCCTGTCCTCGATACTCCGGTTGGCTTTCTTGTCCCAAAAGGAAAATCTTATTCAAGTATCGACCTACTCAACCAATCTCTGGTTTTTAGAAAAACTCGGTTACTGGGATGTTGACATAATCCCCGAGGATTGGCACATTTATTTTCAAGCTTTTTTCAGATTTGGCGCCAAGGTCAAAACAATTCCGTTATTCACGATAGTCAACGGTGACGCAGTCTACTCGGGCGGAGTGGTAAAGACTTTGGCAAACCGTTACGAACAGGAAAAACGCTGGGCCTGGGGAGTTTCGGACGTTGGTTATGTTTTGAAAAAATTCTTCGTGACTCCGGATATTGACCCGATAACAAAACTCAAAAAAATCTTATTTATCGGAGAGACCCATTTGTTTTGGCCGGTTTCATTTTTTATACTGACGATATCGGCTTCAATTCCTCCACTGATAAATCCGGTATTTAAACGAACGGTGCTGGGATTTATCCTTCCGAATCTGTCCGGTTTGATCTTGACCCTTTCGACTGCGATGTTGATTCTTTATGTATACATCGACATCAAGCTCCGTCAAAAAGTTCATATGGAAACCAAAATTTTGAGTATCCCTCTTCTTATTGTCCAATGGTATCTGCTCCCTCTCGTGTCTTTTCTCTTTTCCTCCTTGCCGGCACTCGATGCCCACACAAGAATACTTCTCGGAAAAAAATTAAAATATAAAGTGACAGAAAAAGTGTAAATGGTCTATAATAAATATCGTAGAGTTTTTACGTTGAGGGCTTTGTAGGCTTTATCGATATTAGACCCTAATATGTTGAACTTTCTATTCACCAAAACCCCCTTGTTATTCCTCGTCCAGTCTTTTTGGAGGGATGAAGCTTTTTCGTATCTTATGGCTAAAAAAAATCTGTTGGAGATGACTTTGCTTACCGCCAAAGATTTTAACCCGCCTCTTTATTATTACATTCTTCATTTTTGGATGAAAATATTTGGGTCTTCGGAGATAGCTCTGCGTAGTCTGTCTTTCGTTTTTTACTGGGCGACTTTATATGTAGTTTTCCTCATCCTTCAGGAAGTTCTCAAATTCAATCAAAGAAAATCCTTCGCTTATTTGGTCCTTTTCGCCATTAACCCCCTCCTTCTCTATTACGGCTTTGAGGCTCGAATGTACACATTGCTTTGTTTTTTTGCGACGTTGTCGTTCTACGCTCTATACAAAAAAAACTCCAAGCTGTACCTTTTGGCCGCGATTTTGGGCCTATATACCCATAGATCG
>JAJYIX010000033.1 GCA_021789865.1 bacterium | reverse complement strand
CCGCCTACTATCAGTCCGGCGATATGGGCAATGTCGACGGCGAAATAAGCTCCGACTTCGTCGGCGATCGCGGCGAACTTGGCATAGTCAAACTTCAAAGGATGGGCGGTTCCTCCTGCCCAAATTAGTTTTGGCCTGTGTTGCTTGGCCAGGGCCCGGATTTCGTCAAAATCGAAAAGATCTTCTTTTGGGCCAACCTTTTCCTTGACTCCGTACTGAACGCTTTTGTAATAAATGCCCGTAGCCGACACGTTGTGGCCATGGGTGAGATGTCCGCCGGCCGTCAATCCCTGACCCATTATGGTGTCTCCTGGATTGCATACTGCCAGGTAGACGGCAAGATTGGCAGGTGAACCGGAATAAGGCTGGACGTTGACATGGGGAACGTCAAAAAGTTTTTTAGCCCGGTCCTGCGCGATTGTCTCCAGGACATCGACGTTTTCGTTGCCGCCATAATATCTTTTATTCGGGTACCCTTCCGAATATTTATTGACGAAATAAGATGACAATACTTTTCTTACTTGGCTCGAGGCATAATTTTCGGAAGGAATGAGTTCTATTCCTTCCCTTTGTCTTTTTCCTTCTTTTTTTACTAGGTCGTAAATTTTTTTGTCTATCATGTTTTCAATTAAATTATTAACGTAAAGGTAGGAAATACGAGAGTTTATTTGGTAGATTATGTCATTTCGATTTCAATCATAGCTCAATATTTTTTCAATTGCAAGTATAATATCAATATAAATACCAAACAGTTAAACGATTAAAATATATAGACTGTTAAATACTTTTAAGTCGTTAGATTTTTTTATGTTTCTGGTTTTTGGTTTTGATTTTTTAATTGTTTAGTTGTTTAGCAGTTTTTTTAAGGTTTAACCATTTGATTGTTTAACCGTTTATCTATGCCGTATATATTGCTCAGTAGCGATATCCTCATGCTGGCGGTGTTTTTGCTTCGGATGAAAACGTTACCGCCTCAGATACCTCTTTTTTACAGCTTTCCTTTGAGTGGCGAACGATTGGCCGACTCATGGATGATCGCTTTCCTGCCAGTCCTAGCCAATCTTTTTTTCGTTGTCAATGTTTTTTTATTCAAAAAATTTTTTAATGGTAATGACTTCGCCAGAAAAATAATTGATTTTTTAAACGGATTCGTGGTCATTGCTTTTGCTCTTATATTTATTAGGATTATTCTATTAGTAACCTAAAATGCAATCTTTTTTATCCTTTTTTGTCGCTTTCGCGATCGCCTATGTCCTGACGATTCCGACGATTTTTTTGGCGAAAAAATTTAACCTTGTTACCGATAAAACCAAGCGTTTTCATCCGGCTCACACGCATCAAGGAATTGTTCCAAGAGCCGGTGGAGCACCGATTTTCTTTGCGATCCTTATTGCCACTTTCGTATTTATCCCGGTAAATAAAATCATGATCGGAATTCTTTTGGCGAGCTTTTTATTGGTGCTCATGGGACTTGTCGATGACCACAAAGACATTTCGCCGGTATTGAGATTTTTCGGTAATATTTTCATATCATCGCTTGTCATTGCCTTTGGCCTCGGGATTCCCTATATTTCAAATCCATTGGGTGGAATTATAAAACTTGATACCTGGCAAATACCGGTCGGTCTTTTCGGTCAACACACTATCTGGGTTTGGGCCGACTTGTTGGCCGTAATATGGCTTACATGGACAACTAATATGGTCAACTGGAGTAAGGGTGTCGATGGTCAACTCCCCGGTTTTGTCGGGATCACGGCCATTTTCCTGGGGCTTTTGTCACAAAGATTCACCGGGCACGACATAAGCGTCCGGTCAGTCGAAATTTTTTCCTTTATCGTCGCCGGAGCTTACTTGGGTTTTTTGCCTTTTAATATGTACCCTCAAAAAATTATGCCCGGTTATGGCGGTGGCGGCTTGGCCGGATTTTTGCTGGGGATTCTTTCGATACTGTCGTTTGGGAAGGTTGGGACGGCGATTCTCATTCTCGCGGTGCCCTTAATAGACGCGACCTATACCATAATCAGGCGCTTTTATATGAGGCGTTCCATCTTCAAGGCGGATTGGGGACATCTTCATCACCGGTTGATAGAAATAGGCTGGACAAAGCAAAACATCGCTTACTTTTACTGGCTCGTTTCCCTCATATTGGGAATTTTCAGCCTTTTTCTTAAGGGAATCGAAAAACTAATCGCTTTTTTGACCGTAGCTTTTTTGATGCTCGTGTTTATCGTCATCATTGAAAAAATCAAAGAAATTGGAATTTCCGAACAAACTATTAATACACAATGAAATATTCCATCGTCACGTTCGGCTGTCAACAGAACCATTCCGATTCCGAAAGACTGGAACGAACCCTGAAAGCCCGCGGAATGACCAAAGCCAAAAGTTATCGTGTAGCCGACTACGTCGTCGTCAATACCTGTATGATACGACAAAAGGCCGAGGACAAAGTCTACGGCTTGGTCGAGAATCTTTCAAAACTAAAGTCAAAAAGAAAGAGCCTCAAGATCATCGTCACCGGTTGCATGGTCGGTCTGGCCTTTCGTGACAAAACCGGAAAGTTCATAAATTACATTAAAAGCCGAATGCCGCTCGTCGATGAATTCCTGCCGATCGAAGAAGTTGGGTTCGATTTTGCTCCGGTTCGAAGCGACTCCAAAAACGCCTGGGTTCCGATAAGTAACGGTTGCAATAATTTCTGTACTTTTTGCATCGTTCCTTTCACCCGCGGTCGGGAAATAAGCCGTCCATACGAGGATATTATTGAGGAATGCCGGGAGTTAAAAGAAAAAGGTTATGACAACGTCACTCTTTTGGGACAGAATGTCAACTCATACGGAGCTGATTTATTGGTTGGCGAAAAAAACATTCAAGTGATGAGAGATTTGCCAAGGACTTATTTCAAAAAGTCAAATAATAAGCTAAAAGTTGAAGATTTAAAGTTGAATAAAGATTTAAAATTAAAAATTAAAAATTCCAAACCCGTTTTTGTCAAGCATCTTGGCAGATACAGAATACCGACGCTGTTCCCAAAACTATTGGAAGAGGTCGCAAAAATGGGTTTTGTGAAAGTCGATTTTATCTCGAGCAATCCTTGGGATTTTTCCGACGAATTGATCGAGGTGATTGCCCGAAACAAGAATATTTCCCGTCTTATTCATTTGCCCATCCAATCCGGAGACGACCACGTCCTAAAAAGAATGAATCGCTGGTATACGCGCGACGAATACCTCAGACTTGTCGCAAATTTAAAATCAAAAATCAAGAATTTAAAATTATCAACCGATATTATCGTCGGATTCTGCGGGGAAACGGATAAAGAATTCCAAAACACGGTCGATCTGGCAAGGAAAGTCAATTTCGAAAAAGCATATCTGGCGATGTATTCTCCCCGCTTCAATACGGCCGCCACTAAGGTGTTTGCGGACGATATTCCTTACGCGATCAAAAAAAAGCGCTGGCAAATACTTGAAGATTTGATAAACAAACCCAATCTGGAAAGAATAAAAAACAAAATGAATTAATCCAGGATATTATATAATTTGACATGAGACTTTTAGTGACAGGTGGAGCCGGATTCATCGGCAGCAATTTCATTCTTTACTGGCTCAAGAAATATCCCGAAGACAAGGTTGTCAATCTCGACAAGCTCACCTATGCCGGCAATCTGGAAAATCTTAAATCGATTGAAAAAAACCCCAACTACGAATTCGTCCACGGTGACATTTGTAACCCGCAACTTGTGAACTCGTTAACTAGTAAAACCGATGTTATCATCCATTTCGCTGCCGAATCGCATGTCGACCGCTCAATAATGGATCCGGCGCCTTTTATAAAGACCAACATCGAAGGCACATACGTCCTGCTGGAAGCGGCTTTAAAAAACAAAGTTTCCCGCTTCCATCATGTCTCGACCGACGAAGTCTTCGGCGCCCTGCCTTTGAATTCGAAAGAGTTATTTGATGCCAAGACCCCCTACGCGCCAAGAAGTCCGTATTCAGCTTCAAAGGCTTCTTCCGATCACCTGGTTCGCGCCTATCACACTACCTACAACCTCCCGATTACAATTTCGAACTGTTCCAACAATTTCGGACCTCTTCAGTTTCCCGAAAAACTAATTCCTTTGACGATCACCAATATTCTCGAAGGGAAAAAAGTTCCGGTATACGGCGATGGGCTTTACGTCCGCGACTGGCTTTATGTCGAAGACCATTGCCGAGCCATAGATTTGATCCTTAAAAAAGGAAAGCTCGGTCGCACTTATCTCATCGGCGGCCTGACTGAAGATATCCCGAATATCGAGGTCATAAAGAAGATATTAAAAAAAATGAATCAGGACGAAAGTCTTATCGAATATGTCAAGGATCGTCCCGGCCACGACCGAAGATACGCTATCGATTGGAGCGAAAGCGAGAGGGAACTCGGCTACCACCCTACTTATAGTTTCGACGAATATCTCGAAAAAACAATCGACTGGTACATAGAAAACAAAAGCTGGTGGCAAAGCATAAAAACAGGAAAATATCTCGAGTATTACGATAAACAATACAATAGATAAATCACAAATTATAAATTACAAATCTCAAATAAATTCAAAATTATAAATAATAAATTTTAAGGAAATACATGTGTTAAATATTTAAAACTAAAAGTTGTTTTTAATTTTGATATTGTTTGGGATTTAGAGTTTAGTGTTTAGGGTTTATTTGTAATTTGGGATTTAATATTTAGAATTTATAAGCTTATGCTCAAAATCGCTTTGACTGGTGCCGACGGACTGGTCGGCTCAAGGATCGTCGAACTTTTATCTCCTGACTTCGAGTTCTTGCCTCTGCCGCAATCGGAGATGGATATCACCAATGTCGATCAAGTCAAAAAGGTTGTCGGAGATACGGATTTCGATATTTTTTTTCACCTAGCCGCCTATACCAATGTTGCCGGTGCCGAAGCCAATCGTGACCTGGCTTTCAAAATCAACCGCGACGGAACTAAAAACGTATTCGATGTCGCAAGTGCGAAGGGCAAGAAATTCGTCTATATCTCGACCGATTTTATTTTCGACGGAAAAAACCCTCCCTATTACGAAGATTCGACCCCGTCGCCGTCCGGTATCTACGCGGCTTCCAAATTTGAAGGTGAAAAAATCCTTTCGGATGAAGCCACGATCGTCCGCATATCCTACCCATACCGGGCCTCTTTTGAAATCAAGCGAGATTTTTTTCGAACTTTCAAGACCTACCTTGAACAAAAAAAACCATTGACGATGATTACCGATTCTTTGATGACGCCGACTTTTATCGACGACATTGCTTACGGACTAAAACATCTTTTTAATAACTTTACTCCGGGAATATTTCACTTAGTCGGCGGAAACAGCCTATCCCCATATGATGCCGCTACACTGGTCGCCGATAAATTCGGACTGGATAAATCACTCATCGGAAAAACCACCTATGAAGAATACATCAAAAATAAACCCGGATTACCAAAACTGGCCGATATAAGAAGCAGAAAAAACGTTTTTTGGAAGATGAAGACTTTTGAAGAAGGAATCAATGAGATAATTAAACAAACTTAAGTTTTAATTTTGAAAACTAATAAATTTAAAACTCAATGAGAATTGAGAACTGAAAATTGAAAATTAAAGTTAATTGCGGTAGTATTAACAACTATGACAATAACTGTTGTGGGCCACGGCTACGTTGGTCTTGTCACTGCTTGTGTCTTTGCCGATTTCGGCAATAAGGTCTGGGTCGTCGGTCACACGAAGGAAAAAATTAATCGTCTAAAATCCGGTGATCCGATAATATATGAACCGGGATTGAAAGAATTACTCCAGAAAAATATCAAGGCAAAAAGAATTTTTTTCACCTCCGATTTTGATAAGGCCGTTCCCGAATCGGATGTCATATTTATCGGCGTCGGCACTCCACCCAAACCGACCGGAGAGGCGGATCTCACTGCCGTAATTGATGTCGCCAGAAGTATCGGCAAAAATCTCAAAAACAGTTTCACCGTCGTTTCTTGTAAAAGTACCGTCCCGCTGGGGACGAATAAAAAGCTCGAGGTGATTATCAACAAACACAAGCCTTCAAAGGCTCAGTTTGCCGTCGCTTCGTGCCCGGAATTTTTGCGGGAGGGAACGGCTCTCACGGATACTTTGCATCCGGACCGGATTGTCATCGGTTCCGAATCAAAAAAGGCTATTGACTATTTGCTGGAACTTCATAAACCGATCGGTGGAAAAAGGGTTATTACCAACCTGGCTTCAGCCGAACTGATTAAATACGCTTCCAACTCCATACTGGCGACGAAAATTTCCTTTGCCAATCTCATATCGTTTTATTGTGAAAAATCTGGAGCTGACGTCGAGACTGTTCTAGACGGGGTTGGTCTTGATAGGCGCACCGGAAGAAGCTTTCTTTATCCGGGCATAGGCTACGGTGGATCATGTTTTCCGAAAGACGTCAAAGCCCTTCTGGCAATCGGCAACGATTTGAAGATTAATACCAATTTGTTAAAAGCCGTCGAGGATATCAACGAACAAGTCAAAGATAATATGATTGCAAAAATTAGGAATCATACCAAGGGAAAAAATATTGCCGTCCTGGGACTCAGCTTCAAACCCGAGACCGACGACATCCGCGAAGCTCCATCGCTCTATGTAATAAATAAATTATTGGAGGGGGGATATAAAATCAAGGCTTATGACCCTGAGGCGGAAAACAACGTGAAAAAAATTCTTGACGGAAAAATAGACTTTGCGAAAGATGTTTATTCGACCATGGAACATGCCGATGCGCTTTTCATAGCAACCGAATGGAACGAATTCCGACAAATGGATCTGAAAAAAGTAAAAAAACTTTTGAACCATCCGGTCATATTTGACGGAAGAAATATTTACGAAACTAAGGCGATGAGGAAAATGGGGTTTGAATATTATTCTGTCGGCAGAGTGTGAAAGAATAATAAATAACAAACTAAAAAACAGTAGCTGACTTTTTAAGTATTTAATATTTAGTATTTATTATTTGATGTGAGAATATTAATCACTGGCGGAGCTGGTTTCATCGGCAGTCATTTGGGCCGGCTGTTTATCGAAAAAGGAGCGGAGGTTTTCGTCGTTGACAACCTTGTAACCGGTAATAAAAAAAATATCGGCGATTTGTTAAAAAATGACGGTTTCCATTTTTTCGAAAAGGATATTGTTTCGTACGATTATAAAGATCTGCCGTCGTTTGACATCGTCTACGACCTGGCTTCACCGGCCTCCCCCAAAGTTTTTGACAGGTTAAGTTTGGAAATAATTCGAGTCAATAGCCTGGGTTTAATCAAACTACTCGACTTTTTCGTAAAAAGCAAAAGCAAAACATTTGTCTTTGCTTCGACCTCCGAAGTGTATGGGGATCCAAAGGTCAATCCCCAACCCGAAGAGTATTTTGGAAACGTCAATCCTTTCGGTCCTAGGGCTTGTTACGATGAAGGAAAAAGATTTGCCGAAGCGATAATTTTTTCCTATCGGCAAAAATTCCGACTCGACTTGAGAATCGCAAGGATTTTTAATACCTACGGTCCGAATATGGATCCAGAAGATGGTCGGGTTATTTCCAATTTCATCACTCAAGCTTTGAAAAATAAACCAATGACGATATATGGTGACGGTCGTCAGACCCGTTCGTGTTGTTTCGTTTCCGACATGGTCAACGGTCTTTACCTTTTAGGAACAAAAGGTAATCTCGAAAAACCTATTATCAATATCGGTAACCCTGACGAAAGAAGTGTCCTTGAGATAGCCGGTCTGATTAAAACCATCACCAAAAGCCGGTCGAAAATAGTCTTTTTGCAGATTGGAAAAGATGATCCGAAAGTTCGTTGTCCAAGAATCACCAGGGCCGAAAAAATCCTCGGTTGGAGTCCGACCGTGGATTTTGAAACCGGGCTTGGATTGACGGCCGATTATTTTAAAAATATATGAAAAAAGTAGTTATCCTCTGTCCGACGTATAATGAAAAAGGTTTTATCGCCGACCTGATCGACTCAATTTTTTCCCTGCAGGAAAAAGTCCCCCTTTGGGAACTGAATCTCTTAATTATCGACAGTCATTCCAAGGACGGAACAATAGACATCGTCAAAAAACTTCAAAAAAAATATTCTCACCTGTATCTTCTCGAGACGGAAAAAGAAGGTTTAGGAAAGGCCTATTTGAAAGGTTTTAAATATTGTGAGGAAAAACTAAATCCGTTCCTTATTATGGAGATCGACGGCGACGGTCAACACGACCCAAACAAAATACCCGAATTTTTGAAGGAAATTGAAAAAGGGGCCGATTTCGTTGTCGGAACCAGATACTCCAAAGGTGGCTCGATCCCTAAAAACTGGGGTCTGCATAGGAAGGTTTTGTCAATTGGAGCCAACATGACGATCAAGCTCGGTTTTATGAAACTCGGCATCACCGAGTGGACCAATGGCTATCGGGCAATAAAATTTTGGTTGGTAAAGAAAGCCTTCAATCATCTCAAAAATTATTCAGGATACGTCTTCCAGGTCGCATTTATGGACTTTGCCATAAAAAACAATGCCGTCATGGCGGAAATCCCGGTCGATTTCAAAGAGAGACACTCCGGCGTTTCCAAAATCAACGCTTTTCAGTATAGTAGCCAGACATTCCTCTATGTATTTACTCACTCACCTTTTATAAAGTACGTCTTGGTCGGTTTGTCGGGTTTCGCCGTCGATTTTGGGATTTCCTACATCGGAATCGAGAAAGTGAAAATGGCCGTTTGGGTCGCTACCGTAATCAGTAGCGAAATGGCAATCGTATCCAATTTTCTCTTGAACAATTACTGGAGTTTTGCCCACAAAAAACTCAAGGGCGTGAATAATTTTATTCTAAGTTTTTTGAAATTCAACTTGGTATCTTCAGGATCGGTACTGATTCAGGCGGGCGGTATCCAGGGATTGGCGCTGCTTTTTGGTAAAAAATTCTGGTATATCTACAAGGTATTGATAATCGCTTTCGTGATCATCCCTTACTCATATATACTCTACAACAAATTCATTTGGAAGAACAAAAGTTAGCAAACAGTTATTCCGTTAACGAGTTTACGAGTTAACGCGTTTAGATGAAATAAACGAAACTCGTTCACCCGTTAACACGTAACTCTGCCAACTAAGAAACAGTTTTATATTTTATTGTTTTGTTGCATACTCCGCCGATATCCATCCGGTATCAAAGCTCCCAGATATTAGTCCGGCGCTGTCGTTGTTGAATTTTATTTCATACCAATCGTTTTTTTGGTCAACATACGGATACTTTCCACCGGATTTTATTTTTGCCTCTTCGGTCGCATCGATTGAAGCATCGGCCCGGACCCTGAGCCAACCCTGGGGAGTATTGTTTATCGTTACGTAAGCGACATTATTAGCTCCCGGTGTCGCCGACGGTGTTGCCATATTGGAATTTGGTAAATTTTGAAGACTGGTCTGGCTTTGGTCAATAGCTAATTTGAACGACGCGTCAACCCGGTAGCCGGGATCGACGTTTATTTTTTGTGTTCTCCGGAAAAAACCGGGCATATATACGGAGAGTTCGTGATCGCCCCGCAAAACATCCTGGAGAATGAGAGGGGCAACGCCTTTTTCGTCGTTGTCCAGAGTCACAATCGCTCCTTGAGGATTGGTGTCGACATAAATCTCGCCGTTGTTGGAGTTTGACGGCGGGGACGACATTTTTTGTGTTGTGAAAATTTCCCCAGCTGAATTGATATCCGAACTCCCGAGCTCCCGGTTGACGTAGGTCAGGGAATTTTTGAAAATACTTATTTTTCCGTTCCAAGATGCCGTATCGGTTGCGTTGCCGGCCGGAATCATTTTGATGAGAGCGTCGCCAGTTTTATACTGAAAGTCATTGATCGGAGTTTTACCGATGAGAACGTTATTTAAAAAAACATTCGTCTCTGGAGAAGAAAGAACTTGAAGTTTTCCGTAATCGCTGCTGCTTCCGAAAATAAAAAATTTTACAAGAACGAAAACCGCAAAAAGAACGACCAGAATAAGAAGCAATCCCAGTTTTTTCTTCATAGCTAATGATATTGTATTTCAACAAAAAAAATAATTCAACCTCCTGAAGATTATTACAATGTTTTAAAACATTGTAAAAAGGACATCAATTACTTTTATTTAATATATATTTATCAACAATCCAGGCGACGCCGTTATTTTTTAGAGGTGGAGCGATGATATCGGCTTTCTTTTTTAACGATGAATGAGCATTACCCATCGCTATTTTTAATCCTGACACTTCGAAAAGAGGTAGATCATTTGGCATATCGCCTACTCCGATAGTTTCTTCTTTTTTAATACCCAGTTTTTTCTGTATATATTCCAAACCAAAGCGTTTATCAGCTTGCTTATGCGTAACCGAAATGAAAGCCCCTTCCTTGGAATACCAGCTGGATCCGACATGGTATGCGTACTTTCCTTTAATCATTTTAAGTCTTCCGATAATCTCTTTCGTATTTTGTTGGCTATCTGAATGGAGAGAAATCACGGTAACATTTCCATTATTCAGATCATTGATACTACTTTTCCAAGTACCGCTCTCGCATATGCCGTAACTTGTGACGGAATTATTAATCGTTGACAAAATAAGGTGTAAGTCACTTCTCGTGAGATTCTTTTCATATTCAAGTTGTCCTAATGGATTTAGAAGCTTAGTTCCGCTTTCGATGACATGATAGGAATTGTCGATTCCCAAAGTTTCAATTATCTTCCGGATGTGTTCCTGAGTCCTACCGGTACAAAGGCTGATTTTAATTTCGATGGCTGCCGATCTTATGGAGTCAATTACTACTTGGTTTAATTCTCCTTTTTCACGGCTTTCCACCAATGTCCCGTCGACGTCGAGCACCAACAATTTATATTTCATACTATTACAGTAATTTTATCATCTCACCTTTCCAAACATGTGCTATAATGGAACTATGAAAATACTACTTTCAAACAATTCTAGGAGGATTTCTGGGGAAGGTAGTATTTCTATGGTCTAAATTAGAAATATTGCTTTTCCCACCCCGCGATCAGGCGGGGTTTTTTAATGGTTAAAATTATTAATTTTTAAAATAAATATGAAAAAACTTTGGACAGACACGGGCACAAAACTAAACAAATTGATTGAAAATTATTGTTTTGCTGAGGGAGTCGAGCTCGATAATTATCTGACTAAATACGACGTATATGCCTCAATCGCTCATGCGTCAATGCTTTGCAAGATCGGCATTATCGATAAAAACGAATTTGATCAATTAAAAAAACTCCTGCTGGGGATATTAAAACTCGGCAACAAAGACCAATTTATTATAAAAATCGAAGACGAAGACGTTCACACGAAAATTGAGAGCTATCTTAGCGACAAACTCGGCGATTTGGGAAAAAAGATTCATACCGGCCGAAGCCGCAACGACCAAGTCCTGGTCGATTTACGCCTTTATACAAAAGAGCAGCTCTTTTCCATTGCCGACTTGTTGATTGAAACTGCAGGTCAGTTCCTTTTATATGCCAAAAAATACGAGTTTATTCCCATGCCGGGATATACCCATATGCAAAAAGCCATGCCATCGTCTGTTGGGATGTGGCTCGGAAGTTTTGCCGAGCAGATAATCGATATCCTTGATCTTCTAAAAGCGAGTTTTGAACTAAACGACCAGTCCCCTCTCGGAAGCGGCGCCGCCTATGGAGTTTCCTTACCTATTGATCGGGAAATGACGGCAAAACTTTTGGGGTTTAAAAAAGTTCAAAGCAATTCGCTTTATAGCCAGATATCGCGACCAACCTTTCACCTGGCCCTGATGCATAATCTTGGGCAAATTATGCTGGCGATGTCGAGATTCGCCAACGATTTATTACTATTTACGACATCGGAGTTCGATTTTTTTGATGTGGACGAAAACATCTGCACCGGATCCAGCATTATGCCGCAAAAGAAGAATCTGGACCTTCTCGAATACGTAAGAGCGAAAAGCAATAAAGTTTTATCCGCTTCTATGACAGTTGGAGTAATGACTGCCGCTTTGCCATCAGGATATAACGGTGATTTTGGAGAGACTAAGGGCCCATTTATCGAGTCGATCAATACCGTTAAAGATACTTTGAAAATGCTCCCGGTCATTCTAAGTTCTATAAAACCAAAAACTGAAATTTTGGAAAAAGCTTGCAGCAAAGAGATCTATGCCACCCATTTCGCATATGAAAAAGTGAAGAAGGGAACTCCATTTAGAAGCGCATATTTGGAAACAAAAAAACAACTCGACCAAATTCCTTTGCCGGATATTAAAAAGTTTCTGACTATCTCAAATCACACCGGAGGAACCGGCAATTTACTGCTTAAGGAATCGAAGAAATATTTGTATAGCAAACAAAATTTTTGGAATAACGCAAAAAAACAGTATCGGGAAGTTATAAATTCTCTACTCTCATAAAAATATGAAAAACAATAAATTGAGGCGAGCCAAATCTGGAAACTAATTTTAATTATTAATTTATTTTTAAATTTTAAATATGAAAAGTACAACAAGTTACGTCAAAGTTGCTTCTCACGAAGCGATAAAAGGAAAAATTAAAAAAGTTTTATTGCTATATTCTGGAGGCCTTGACACTTCGGTGATGTTGAAGTGGATTCAGGATCAGTATCAAGTTCCCGTCGTTACGCTGACTTTAGATATCGGCCAGCAAAAAGATGACCTTGAAAAAATTAAAAAAAAGGCGTTGCAATTTGGCGCGACCAAGGCAATAGTCCACGACGCAAAGGATGAATTTGCAAGTGACTTTCTGTCGGTTGGAATAAAAGCCAATGCTTCGTATCAGGGTGATTACCATTTGTCTACGCCTATGGGCCGGGCAGTACTCGCTAAAAAAGCAGTCGAAATTGCAAAAAAGGAACAGGCTGATGCGATCGCCCATGGTTGCACCGGAAAAGGCAACGATCAGGTGAGAATCGAAGGCTATATCCTGACCTTCTATCCAAAAATGAAAGTGATCGCACCGGTCCGGGAATGGGCAATGGACCGAAAGGAAGAAATAGTATACGCCAAAAAAAACAAAATTCCTGTCCCGGCATCGGTCGATTTCCCTTACAGCGTTGACGACAACATGTGGGGAATGACTTGGGAGGGCGGCGAAATCGAAGACCCCCATTTAATTGCCCCGGTTGAACGATTTCTGACGACTTATACCTTGGCAAAAAATGCACCCGACAAAGAGGAATTTATCACTCTTTCTTTTAAGAAAGGAATACCGACCGCCCTGAATGGCAAAGAAATGACTTTGGCAAAATTGATCATGGAACTAAACAAAATCGCCGGTAAACATGGGGTCGGTGTTACCCATATGTTTGAAGACCGCCTGGTAGGTCTGAAAAACGGCGGGATATATGAATTGCCGGCGGCACACGTGATTATCAAAGCCCATAAGCATTTGGAGAAATACGTCTCGACCCGGGATTTAAACGAACTGAAAGAGTCGATGGATACCAAGTGGGCATACCTTTGTTACGCGGCCAAATGGTATGATCCGGTCATGCAGGCTATCAACGCGTTTAACGAGAAAGTCAACGAAAAAGTGACCGGTGAAGTGACCGTCAAACTCTATAAAGGCATGGCAAAAGCCGTCGCCATGAAATCGCCTTTTGGACTCGACCATACGTCGTTTAATAATGACGATGGTTACGGATTCAATGTCAATGCTAGCGCCGGATTTATCGAAATTTATACTTTGCAAATGAAACTGGCGAATCAAAAACAGTAAATAAACTCAAGTACACCCGTAGGGTGACCATAGGGTCTCCCTACGGGTGAAGTACTCAATAAGTTGTGATATCATAATAACCATGGTCAAAGATGAAATATTGAAAAATTTACGAGCAGAACTGGGTAAATTGAATGTCAAAGAAGTGGGAATTGACCTTCAACCTCCGGCTAATTTTAATTTTGGTGACTATTCCACTTCAATAGCCCTCAAACTGACAAAAATACTCAAAAAAAAACCAATGGAAATTGCCGAAGAAATCAAAAAAAATTTCCCTAAAAACGACTTTGTAGAAAAGATTGACATCGTTAATCCGGGATTCATCAACTTTTGGATTTCTAAATCACAGCTAACGAGTCAATTGGCCAACTTTTCAGGGAATAAGTTTACTTTTCCGGAATACCATCTTGGCGACAGTGAGAAAGTCATGGTCGAGTTTGCCCATCCGAACACTTTAAAACTTTTCCATATCGGGCAT
>JAJYIX010000032.1 GCA_021789865.1 bacterium | reverse complement strand
ATCTAATCGTTGATTTTTGTCGCGGCTTTTTGGCCATATTTTCTGATGACGTAATCGACATGCTCGTAGGAATAGCTGACAGTGCCACCGAACTTTTTTTTGATTCCGGGCTCGTACTCTTCAAGCAAGTCCCATAATCCTTGTTTCCATTGGTACAATGTCCCTTTATAATTCCAGTTCAAAAAACACAAAACGCCATCGAAATCGAAGATGATGGCTTTCTTATTTTCCAACATATATTTTCACTGCAACCAATTGGTATCGTCGGAATTCTCAGGCATATTGATTTTAAAAACCAAGAGCCTGAATTCTTTATCGGATTTGTTCCATAGGAAATGCCTGTCTCCGGGACTGGCAACGAAAGCATCACCTTTTTTAGTAAAAAAATCTTTTCCTTCGAGATTGATGATACATTCACCTTCGAGAGCAAAGTAAACTTCGGTTTGGACTTCGTGGACATGAAGACGCTGTTTTGTGTTGGGGGGAATCGTGACGATTTGCAACAAGTGCCCTTTTTCTTGAAAATCTTTTAAAGAAAAAATTATTTCCTTCGAGTAATCTTTTTTTGCCACTTGCTCGCCTTCTCCGGCCTTCATATATTTCATGATTCATTATATCAAAGTCAGGCATAGCTTAAACATAAATTATTACCACAATAAGGAGCGGGCCGGCCAGCAAGGGAAATTTTTTTTAAATATTTTCGATGATTTCAACTACCTGTTTCCAGCGATTTTCTCCGAAATTTTCGAAAACATATCCGGAATATTTTTTCAGTTCCATTACTGAAATTTTTCCGGTAGCTACCAAAATGGACGGAGTATGTTTTTCCACCGACATCTTGGCCCCTATCAGCGAGTCGTCTATTATCACGAATTTATCCTTGTTGGAAAAATTGTTTTTATAAAAATCGATTAGGTCACTTCTTTTTTCAGTTATGTCACCGAAGACGCCAACTAATTTATGAGATTTTTTATCGCGAAAGAAATGATCTAAATGACAAGGAACTAATTTGGCCTCAGAACGCCAGGGAGAATTTCCTGTTAGAAGAGCAAGCTTTACGAAATCTTTTTTCGATAACTCTTCAAGTAATTCTTTTATACCTGGAAGGACGATAGGCGGATTCTTTTCGAGTTCTGTACCAGCAGCTTCTCCCCAGACACGATACGCCTCCTCTGGAACTTTTCTTATTTTTGTCCCCAAGTGAGCCATCACTTCACGTATGATCAACGCCTCCGTCTTTCCTGCATTCTGTATTGTCTCTTCATCGGTATCGGCCCCGAATACTTTATGGAACATTATGGCAGAACTTCGACGGTTAATTCCGTGTTTTACAGAAAGAAGCGTTTCATCAATGTCAAAAAGTACGTGAATCATATATGTAATAGGAAAATTGAGTCTGAAACTTATTCGGTCTTATAACAATATGATCAACGGAACAAAAATAATACCGATAATCATGGTAAAAGCAACCAATGAACTGGCAAACTTCTGATCGAGATCGTGTTCAACGGAAAAGGCAACGGCCAATGTTGCCGCCGGAGATGCCGCAGATATCAATATTATTTTTTGTCCAATACCAGAGATCGAGAATATCTTAGTAAGCATTAGAGCTAATAGTACTGAAATACCCATCACTACACCCGCGGAAAGCGCTAACCTATAAATGTTTTCCTTGGTAAAAAAGTATTTGAAGTCAAGCAGGATACCAATCGCGATGAAAAGAAGTGGATTTATAAGCCCTGATAGTCCTGTTTTCAACTGAGAAAAAAAAGATGGAAGTTGAATACTTAATATTCCAAACATAAGACCAATAAAAAGAGAATAAATCATTGGGTTTTTTAAAAATGTAACAATTCCTTTTTTTATCCCTTGAGTCCTTTTGTTACCAAAATACCCCGCAATTAAATAAACAACTGTCCACGCCATCAGGCCATTACCAAAATCATACATAAAAAGATATTTAAGATTTTCAACACCGTAAAAAGATTGGATGAAAGGTAACGCAAAGACTAGCGTACTGGTTATCCCCGCAGCGGCTATGAGAGTGCCTATCGTTTTATTTTCAAATCTCAAAGCTTTACCAAGTATATAACTTATACCGATCAATACGGCTTGGACCACGACGGAAATAAGAGGAAAAATACTCAAATTTGAGTCAAGTTTTGTTGTTGCAAAAGACAAAAAAACCAAGATAGGAAGAGGTAAAAAAAATAAGAATTTGATAATTTTCCTGGCAAAATCGTCATCTATGATTTGACTTACTCTAGAGATATAACCAATAAATATGAAAGAAAAAGCACCGATCAATATTTGATAGTTATTCATGCTATCAATTATAGCCTAATTTTCCATGATGCGGGAGGCACAGGCCTGCGCCTTCCGGCCAAATACAGTGCTATACCTGGCAAAGCCAGATGCCGTCCGGTATCTGGCGGAGAAGGAGGGATTCGAACCCTCGAAGACCTTGCGGTCTTATACGCTTTCCAGGCGTACGCACTCGTCCACTATGCGACTTCTCCTGACTTTGAAATTATAACATGCCGGTGACTCATGAGCGTATATTAAAAAATCGCGGCATGAAGGTTTTAATGATTTAAAATAAGGATTGAAAAATTCAAGACGGTGGCGAAGCTTACCCAAAAAAGATACGGAACCAAAAGCCAAGCGGAAATTTTTTCAATTTTATAAAACTTAATTATTGTCAAAAGTATGGCAACCCAAAGGACAACGATATCGATTATACCCAGTATCGGCGACCTAAAGCCAAAGAATAAAATCGACCAAATAAAATTAAAGGTCAGTTGCATCAAAAAATAAAGAAGGGCGATCCGAATTTTTTTATTAGGTTTTTTCCTCCAAACAAAGTATAGAGAGATTCCCATCGTAAGGTAAAGAACAGTCCAGACAGGACCGAATATCCAGTTAGGGGGAGAAAACGAAGGTTTATTTAATCGAGAATACCAAGTCGGAATTGCAGAGAGAGTAAATGGGGTAGCGGCGACACCTATGATTTCACATCCAACAATCGATATGATTAGTTTTAAAAGTTTTTTCATTATGAATAATTATATTGTATATAACGGCCCAAAGTACACCTCGTAGGTGGGGAAGGATTATTTATTTCTGTGAGTCGGATTTGAGCATTCTGATCGCTTCCTAGACGATTTTTACGCCCAAGACGAAAAGGCCAATCAATACCAGGATAAGGTAAATCATATGTTATGAAAAAGTATACCACTTAAATTTTCCAAAGTGGTTCGGAATATGGTCTTACATTTTGGTACAATCATTAAATGAAACTTAAGGAAAAAATTGCCATCGTCACCGGATCTTCGAGAGGTATAGGCAGGGCAACGGCTTTACTTTTTGCCAGGGAAGGTGCGAAAGTCATCGTCAACTACAAGAAAAGCAAAGAAAAAGCCGAAGAAGTGGAAAAAGAAATCGGTAAAGAAAATTGCTTGCTTGTCCAGGCCGACTTAAGCCAGGAAAAGGGAGTGAAAAAATTGGTGGCGGCAACTGTCGAAAGATTTGGTCGGATAGATATTTTGGTAAATAATGCCGGAGAAATCATCAGGCCGGGAAATTGGCAATGCGATATCGATATGTGGCAAAAGACCATTGACGCCAACCTGACGAGCGCGTGGCTTATGATCCGGGAAGTGGCGCCCATAATGCAAAAATCCAAAAAAGGAGTCATTATCAACCTTGCTTCGACAGTCGGAATCCTCGGCTCACCTTTCGTTCTCCCCTACTCTTGTTCCAAAGGCGGTATTGTCTCTTTGACGAAATCGATGGCGAAAGGCTTGGCTCCCGACATAAGAGTCAACGCCGTTGCGCCAAGCAATGTCATGACAGAGATGACGACAAGCGGCGGCAAAGAACTACTGGAAAGGATGACCGCCAATACTCCACTGAAAAGAATTGCCGATCCGGAAGAACTCGCCAAGCCGATTGCTTTTTTGGCATCAGACGAAGCCAGCTATATCACCGGCCACGTCTTGATAGTAGACGGTGGGTACAGTCTGAAATAAATAAAAAAACCTCCCTTGCTCAAGGGGAGGTTTTCTTAATTTCAACTATTTGGCCTGATCTTCAAATAATTTGGTACTGGAATATTTGTCTCCTCTATCGGGAAATAGAATCACAATCACACCGCTTTTTAAAGTTTTTGAAACTTCAATTGCTCCCCAAAGTGCGGCTCCGGAAGAAATTCCGACGGATAGCCCCTCCTTTCTGTATAAATCCCTGGCCAATAAGAATGCTTGCTGATCGTCGATCATATCGAGTTTACCGTCAAGACCGGCTTCTTTATATATAGACGGAACATAAGTCTTCATGTTCCTTAACCCCTGGACACTTGAACCCGCTTTCGGTTCAACCCCTATTATTTTTATGTTTCGTCTATATTCTTTTAATCTTTTCCCGGTGCCCATAAGGGTGCCTCCCGTTCCCATGCCGGCGACAAAATGAGTGATATCGGGAACCTGCTCAATTATTTCTTTTCCCGTCGTTTGATAATGAGCGCTTACATTCATAGGGTTGTTGAATTGATCGAGATGAATGAATTTGCCGGGATTTTCCTTGACGAGAATATTAACTATTTGTATGGCATAATTTGTTCCTTTGGATCCGTCGGTCAAGATAATTTTAGCCCCGTATGCCTTCATCAATTTTCTCCTTTCTAAACTGGCACTCTCAGGCATAACGGCTGTGAATTTATATCCGAAATAAGCGGAAATCATTGCCAGTCCTATCCCCGTATTGCCACTAGTTGCCTCGATGATAGTTTTGTTCCTACTTAATAGCCCTCTTTTTCTGGCGTCTTGAATCATGTATAAAGCAATACGATCTTTTACTGATCCGCCCGGGTTTGTTCCCTCTAGTTTGGCGATTATTTGAACTTTTCGATTGGGCGGAAATTTAGTTAATTCAACAATGGGCGTATTACCAATAATATCCAATAAATTTGTGTATTTCATATTTTTTTTAAATTAATTTTAATAATGATATTTTTAAACCTTTCGGTCTTCTCGGAATAAAATGCCTGGAAGTTTTTGGTTTTAATAATTTTCCAGACAAACCTGCCTTGATGACGTCGTTTTTAGTCACCGGCCTTGTTTTATCCCAATAGGAAACAGTTACATTGTCACTTTTGTAGTCAACAAAAGTAAACGGGAGATGAGGACAGACCAATCATCTTGGAAGCATTGAATCGATGATGACCGTCAAGGATAATCATCGTATTTTTATCAACAATGATCGGATCTCTAAAATATCCATCTTTCTTTATTTGATTGGTTAACTTATATAAATGTCTTTTTATAATTCTTTCATGTTCCTTTAACAAATTATTTTTTATAATTTTTATTTTTTTCATTTTTTTATAAATAAATTAATAATATTGATGTACAAAAATACGACAACAGCAAAAGTAACATAACTGTGAATTAACTAGATAGTTATTCATATTTTCCATAAAAAAACCCTCCTTTCGGAGGGGTATTTATATACAACAAACACCTCTCCGTTAGGAGGAAGTGCAAGTGCAAATTGATACTAAGATCTTTTTGTTCATACAATAAGAAGTATACAAAATTTTTTGCAAGAATCAAAGCGGTAAGTAAGGAATCTCATTCAAACAACTTTAGGTAATCAAAATGCCTCATTTCATCATTAAGTTCCTTAAGCGATATGGTACTATTTTTTCCCAACATTTCCCAAACCATCATGATAGTCTGTTCCCAATCGTGACCTAACTGGCTAATAATAAATCTGATGACAAATTCGGATATCTCCATGTCGGTTCCTTTGAAAAAGACTTTTTTTGTTGCCAATTCATCGATGAAATCATTGACAATTTCGTCCCCCTCATAAGTGACCCAATCGGGAATGTTTTTACCAATACTTTCCGGAGGATATTTTTTGTTTACCAGAATAGTATTTATCGTATTTTCTTCCTTAATCTGATTCAATATGTCTTTTGATGAATCTCTCCAATTATGGAGTGATTTTTGAGTTCTAATAAGAGTTACCAGAAATTGATTTTTGTCGAAAGTATTGCCTAGAATTTTTGGGTAATTTTTAGTCTTGGCGATTTTTTTAATTTGATCAAAAGTCTCTTTATCCCATTTTTCAAAAAGGGAATATCGATAATAAGGAGGATGATGTAACATTGAATGAAGTATAGCAACTTTTGACGAGTATTTGAATCATGGTATTTTTTGATCACAATGTCAATTTGTTTATCAAAGTTAGGAACTTAGACTATTTTGAATTTGCCTGATATTATTATTAGTAATGTCAAAACAGATAATCAATATTCCAAATGTAAAAAAACCCTCTACCGGGTTTAATCATATAGTCAAAGCAGGAAACTTCATTTTTTTGAGCAGTCAACTTTCAACTGTCCTAAAAACAGGACGTATTGTCCCTGGAGACATAAGAAAACAAACAAAACGAAGTATGGACAATATAAAGTACCTTCTGTCGAACTGTGGCTGCACGATGGATAATATAGTGAAGACAGTCATTTATTTTAGGAATCCGTCCGACAGATCTGTCATCAACGAAATTTACAAGACATATTTTTCCAATGGTCAGGAGCCAGCAAAGGTATCGGTCCAGGCACCCTCCCCAATACCAGGCATTGATATTGAAATAGAAGTGACGGCCGTGATTACAAAAGTTTGATTATAATATAACTACATATGCAAGACGCAAAAACCGCGTTGGTGATGGGCTCGTCCAGAGGTATCGGTCGGGCAATTGCCCTGAAGTTGCATGAAGAAGGATATCAAGTAGTCGTCACTTACTGTTACGACGAATCCGCCGGCAAGAAAGTTTTCAAAGAAATAAACAGCGAAGGATTGTTGTTGCGCTTGGACGGCGGCGATGAAAAGAGCGTCAAAAACTCAGTCGAGAAATTTTCCGAAAAATACGATCGCTTGGATGTCCTTGTTGTGAGTGGAATGCACGATCGGGCTCATAGCTTCAAGGAGACTCCGTATGAGGACTGGAAGTTCGTACTCAACAGCAAACTAGACTCTTCATTCTTGGTACCGAAATATTTTTATCCGCTTTTGAAAAAATCGAAATCACCCAATATCATTCTCAACACGTCAAGCGTGGCGGAAAAGCCGCAGGTAGGCGCTTTGGCTTATTCGGTTGCCTGTGCCGCTGTCGCGAATTTGATGAAATCCATGGCTCTTGAACTGGCCCCGGAAGGCTTTCGGGTCAATGCCGTCTGTCCGGGGACGACGAGGACGGACAATTGGAAAGGATTCGGTCTCGAAGACGACGATATGTGGAAACGATTCGCCGATTCGAATCCAATGAAAAGAGTACCGACGCCGGAAGATATCGCCGAAGCGGTCAGCTATCTGATAAGCGATAAAGCAAAATACATCAACGGACTGTTCTTATACGTAGATGGCGGCAACCGTCATAAATGACTATGTGTATCATAACGGCTTATATATGGTAAATAAATTTTATACATGGTAGAAAGACAAGAAAGACGAAGAAAAGTTCCCCCATATCAAGGAGAGCTTTCGCTGGCATCTCCTAGTCTATTACATCCCATCAAAGACGATAGTAAGCCTCACCGCGTAGACTCAAGGTATCTTAGAGGTCTAATAAAATTAGGGATGTTTATCGATAATCCAAAAGAGAAATCGGGACTGAGGGAATTCATTGAGAACATTGAAACCGAAAGAACTGCCGGCAGAACCGACGAGTCGGACAGATTGTGGAGGGCATATTTAAGAAGATATAACTCCAGATCCTTACAAATTATCGATGATATCCTAAGTTCAGCTCAGGCAATTAGTGAGTTCGAGTCCGGATACGGCTTGAAAGCCGATGAGGCAGATTCGAAAGTTTCCCTCAACTCTCTTCATCTAAGAATTGCTCATGTTTTTGCAGAAGTAGACCAAGGGCTTGTCTCATATCGGGCCTTGAACCAATTGCTTGGGAAGATATCTCGGGAAAGGCTAGAATCATTTTTAATTTATTTTTTAACCTTGAGGGAAGAGTCAAAATTATCTCCTGTCGGTCAGATGCTATTTTTAGCCCTTATTGAAGGAGAAGCCGCGCGCGAAGTACTGGAGCCTATTAACAAAGCTTTGTTTCAACGTTCCGATGAAGGAACCCAGCTTACTGACATATCAAACGACGAAAACGGCCAAAAAATTTTTTTCGGGAAGATTATCTTGTCCGACGACAAAAGATTGGGAACAGAATTCCTACGCGGTTATCACAGGCTGCTCGAAGCTCATTTGTGGAAATTGGCGATTAAAAATTTCGACGAGGATTACGAGCAGGCAGTCCATATCATTAGAGCCGTTGTCTATAGAAAAAGTACTTTAAACAACAGGAGCAGATCGAATTATTCGAAAGAAATTATTAAAAAAATGATCGGTAAAGATGTTGAAGGTGCAAGAAAAATTGTCATGGAAGATATTTTAAAAAACGGGGAAAAGGCCTATGACAAAAAGTATTGGTATTTGATGGGAGTTACCGAAGAAATGCGAAAATCGTTTGTAGCTTCTCAACACAAAGAAGAAGTCGCGGATAGAATTTTGAATTTTGAAAAAAATATTGACATACAAGTAATCTGGCGGGCGCTGGGGATAAATCCCTTAGAGCGAGTCGCTAGAGATAATATTTTTGTCGCCTTGGATGGTGAAATACGACTGGTAGATATAAAAGACGGTTATGTAACTTTTGAAAAAGATGAAGGGATAATCGATTCTGTATCAAAAAAACATCTTTCACAGACCGTCAGACGTCGATATACCTACGGCCATTTGTTAGATATTATGGAATCTCAAAACTTCTGGAAAAAAGAAGGTGAAAGCGAAAGCGATTTATCATTAAGAAAAACGGTCATTATATCTAGACCGAGAATTGACGAACAAATGATAATGAAATGAGTTAAATTCATTTGTGATATAAAATACCAACTTTTGTTTGTAAGAAAAATTCCGGCATGATAGAATATCCGAATATGCCTTTCGAAATTTATGCCTGGATCGCCACCCTATCTTCCGGTCTCGTTGCCGTCTCTCAAAAACTGACAAGCAAACATTCGATAAAAAACCCATGGCTCTTGAACTTCTTTTTCACTCTTTTTATTCTGTTATTTTTATTGCCTTTGGGACTCATCAATCACGTCGGCTTTCCTCGCGAATGGCAAAACATATTTTTTTCCGCTTTTTTCGACGAGATGTTCTGGATACTTTTCATAATTTCCCTATACAAACTTGATGTAAGCGTCATCACTCCCCTTTTCAATTTCCGCTCCATTTTCAGCGTTTTTCTCGGAATATTTTTTCTCGGCGAAGTCCTTAGGCTTCAACAGGTTTTATTGATAATTCTTATCATCGGCTGCGGTTTTTTTGTCGCTATTGACGAAAAGTTCAAGTTGACCTCTTTTTTTAAGCCGGTGATAGCCTTGATCTTGACAGCCATGCTGGCCCTGGCCCTGAACGGTTTTTTCATCAACAAAGCCGCGGTCCACAATACATTTTGGCAGATCACGGTATGGGAAGTGGTTTTTTCCCAGTTGCTTTTGCTTTTCACGGTCCCTTTATTCATGAAGGATTTAAAAAAGGTCAAATTCGACCAATACGCCATACTTCTGGCAATCGCTCTTCTGGAAGTATTTTACAAACTGTCGGCCAACAAAGCTTTTTCATCGAATCTGGTCGTCACCGCCGTCATCATCTCCCTTCCGGCATCGATGATAATCGCTTTTCTATTTTCCGTCTTTGCCCCGACGCTACTCGAAAAACATTCTCTAAAAGTCTATCTTATCCGATTTGCCGCTGCTGCCCTTATGATCTTTGCTTCTTTTCATTTATGAAAATATCAAATTTAAATCGTAAATCACCAATGAATAATAAATTATAAAAATTAAAACTCAATATTAATTTGGTCGGAGCAATAGACAAAAACGGACTGTTGGACATATTAAATCATTTCAAAGTGATAAATCACAGTTAACTAGTTAACTGATATATTTATTTTAAATATGAAGAAAACAAGCACTATGATGAGGAATCTGGCGATTATTCTCATCGTCATCTCTGCATTTTTGAATACGTCGATGGGCATATGGGTCCGGATACTCGGGACCCATTTTGCCAATTTCCAGCAGATAGCGGCCAGATCCTTGACCGGTGGTATTTTGGGACTGATTATATACACCGTCATCAAAAAACTTGATTTCAGGCACTTCCTGAGGATTACCAAAAAAGACGCATTCTTTCTTTTCATAAGAAGCGTTTCCCTGGTGGCAGGCATTGGTCTGTATACATATGCCATACGGGCCGGAAATTTTTCCGACGTCAATATGATATATTCTCTTCCGACCACCGCCATTCTCGGAATATTCGTCCTGAAGGAAAGAATGACCCTTACAAAATTCTTGGCGATTATCCTCGGGTTTTTAGGAGTCATCCTTATCTCGGTCAAGAATTTTTCGACTTTGTCGGCCATCGGCTTAGGAGAAATCGCCGCTTTGGTCTCAACATTCTTTTATTCTTACAACTATATCACCAGGAAATTTATTTCGAAAGCGGTCAACAATGAGGAAATCGCCGTATTCGGGGCTTTACTTTTGGGGCTGATTGCTTTGACAATATCACTGATTTCCGGCAACAACATCGGCAATTTTTTCTCCGTGGACTGGACCTTGATTTTCGTCATTTTGGCGGCCGGAGTCACTTTTATCCTGATTGGGGTCTTGAATAATTATGGATTCCAGTATCTGGAGGCAATCACCGCCAATAATCTTTTTACACTGGAATCGTTTTTCGGACTTCTAATCGGAGCATTTCTTTACAGGGAATTGCCGACTCCACTTGGCCTTTTTGGAGGTGTTCTGGTCGTGGTTTCCGCATTTCTAGCCAATTATTCGGAAAAACACGAAGTGGAAAACGAAGTTGATTTATAATATGAAAAATTATTTTTATGTCGTTCGGCACGGGGAATCGGAAGGAAATATCAGAGGGGATATATTTGGCGCCGATCCGCCGCTTACCAAAAAGGGAGTCGAGCAAGCAATCATACTAGCCGAAAGAATCCAGAAAATTACAATAGACGAAATCCATTCATCCAATTTAAAAAGAGCTTCCCAGACGGCGAAAATAATCGCTTCCAAAAAAAATAAAAAAGTGGTTGAAACGGTATTTTTGCGCGAACGTTTTTTCGGATCTATAGAAGGTCTGACCCAGGAAGAAGCGAAAAAAATTCATGGCACCAAAATGAAAAAATTTTTTGATCTTCCAGATCGAGACAAGCTGTCCTTTAAACTGACTGAAGATACAGAATCTTTCAACGAAGCATTTGACCGGGTGATAAGTTATCTGAAAAAACTGACATCATCATCCAAGGAAAAAAATTATCTCATCGTTTCGCATGCAAATGTCATGATTGCCTTGCTGGTAAAACTCGGGTTTGCGACATTCGGGCAACTGCCTAATGGGTCGATAAAAAACGGCAGTTATCTGAAAATAATCTCCGACGGCGGCAAATATAAACTAGTTGATGCGATCGGAATCAGAAAACGTGAATAATGTTATGGATTGTCATATAATTGAAAGGCGTTAATTACATACAACCAGTATGAATTTCAATAAAGTACTTAGAAATATCAAAAATGAAAAAGACCTATATCTGACGGCCCTTTACTTAGGACTGACCGGATATGGGGGGCTTGCTATCGTCGATCAAATAAAAAAAGAATATGTCACAAAAAGAAAAATCGTCAGCGAAAGGAAATTTTTAAGTTCACTGAGCTTGGCGCAAATCCTCCCCGGGTCGACGATTATAAGTCTCGTCTCATATTTCAGTTACTTAAAAGCCGGATTAATCGGCGCCGTTCTGGGCACTTTCATTTACATTTTTCCGACCTTCGCGATTACAACCGCCTTTGCCGCTTTTTATTTTAGTCATTCGAGTCTACCAATCGTCTATAAAATTCTGCAAGGTCTCAATATATTGCTGATATCACTGTTGATAAACGCTCTCATCAGTATCGGCAGGTCAATTTTCATCCGTGAGGAAACACTTGATTATCGAAGCATATTAATCGCCGCGGTATCTTTTTACCTTTACTTTTTCATGAATATGGGCGTCATTCCCCTGGTTGTCATATCGGGTGTTTTGGGCGTCATTTCCTACACATTCACGGGCTATTTCAAGCAAGACAAAACAGATGTTTCAAAAACAGACGCAAAAAACGCCTTTTTTACGAGAAAAAAAGCTTGGATTTTGTTAGTCATTTTAATATTGTTATTATCTTTGTCGCTTTTTATTTTTTCTTCACCTTTATGGGTATTATTCTCATCATTTTTGAAAATCGGCGCATTGGCTTTTGGAGGCGGAGTTGCGGCTATTCCCCTTATTGAAAGTACTTTTGTCAAAAATCTCCATTACTTTACCGAGACGCAATTCTGGGACGGCATTTCCATAAGCCAAATTACACCGGGACCGATATTTATCGGAGCGGCATTCTTCGGATATAAGATCGCCGGTTTGGCCGGCGCGTCAGTGGCGACGTTGGCGATGTGTATACCGTCCATTATTCTCATGATTTTGGCCGGTAAAGTCCACGATCGAATTAATCGTTCCCCGTATGTCCGCGGAGTTGTGCGGGGTTTTTTGGCTGGTTTTGTCGGCGTGATAATTGGACTCATAATCTCCCAGATGCAGCGATCACTGATAAATGTCCCAGCTGTTTTATTGATGTTGGTCACTCTTTTAATACTGTTAAAAGTCAAGAACGGATTTTTCATCTCGTTCGCCATAAGCATTCTCTACTCGCTAATATAAAAAAATACCCAGCTTTTTAGGGCTGGGTATTTAAAAAGAAAAGCTTACTTTTTTTCTTCGAGCAATTTGTTGACCAACAAAAGCTTTTTTTCTATCTTTTCTTTTTTCATCTTAAGCTCTTCTTTATCCATGCTCCTGAGTCTGTCCTCAAAATGCGATTGATCCATATTCATTCCTTCATGATGATGCCCGCCGCAGTGGCAGCAACAATGGCACCCGCAATGATTATTCATCATATTTTTTCACCTCCCTTCCATATTTAATTCTACTCCCCGTGTCAAGAGGTGGTATTTTTTTCCGATTTTATATTTGGTTACCCACATGGGGATTGGCTCCTTTCCAATTTCTTTTTATTCAAAAACAATCGGTATACGAAGATGACGTAAATCAACATAATTGCCAGCTTGGCCAGACTAAACGAATTGTCCACCCCGAAAAAACTTTGAACAATATGGCCGATAAAAGTGCCGTCTTCGGGAATAAAAAATAAATTAAAAGGAATGATTTTTGATAAATCAAAATTGATGTAGGTAATGAACAATCCGGTCAAGCCTCTTTGAGTCAACGATGCCCCGAGAATGATCATCAAGTACTCGGTTGCCTTGAATATTTTGGCGATGGGAAATCTGATATAAGCGGCCAAAGTCGCCGCCGCCAAGATTATGGCGATAAGAAATCCAAACATCAGTCCAAACATATTTTGGGCAAATGTGGAAAACAATGATACGCTAGCAGAAAAAAGAGCGATTTCAGCCCCCTCGCGACAGACCAAAGAAACGATCGTCATAAAGAGTGACAAATCAAAAACTTCTTCCCGAAGCCGTCTGTGAGCGCTTATAATCAGTTGACCCTGACCGCGGCGAACGGCCTGATGGAGCGAAAATACCACATAGACAATAAAAAATCCGGAAAATACCATCAAATAACTCTCTAAAAGCTTGGCTGTTTTTTCGTTAAAAATCGAGGAGGCTCTCGTACCGAAAAAATAGACAAAAGATGATAACAATAGGGAAAACAAAATTCCTATACCCGCCGCCAAAATTATTTCCGGCTCCTTTTTGAGATTCAATTTTTTCGACACACCCAAAAAGACGCCGGTAATAAGGAAAGCTTCGAAAAATTCTCTAAAGGCGATCAATCCCGTGGTAAACATCTGTAATTAAACTCGTACTTTAAAAGTAATATATTGTATATCAATTTGGAAAACTTTGTGAAAAATGCGTTTTTATTTATTAGTAAAGCATTGGAACGGTCAAAATTTCACTCCATCGGTGTAAGAATAGCAGGGAGGACCATTGTATAATATCTATATGACAGATGTTAGGATGGAGGGGAGCTGGAAAAAGGCACTCAAAGAAGAGTTCGAGAAACCCTATTTTGACAAACTGACTAAATTTGTTCGTCAGGAATACTTGACGAAGACCGTCTATCCACCAGCCAAGGATGTTTTTCGGGCCTTTGATCTTTGCCCTTTGAATAAGATCAAAGTCGTCATCGTCGGTCAGGATCCGTATCACGGAAAAGGTCAGGCCAACGGTCTTTGTTTTGCCGTTTCCGATAAAACTCCACTACCACCCTCATTACAAAATATTTTTAAAGAAATAAAAAATGATTTGGGAGTAATTCCCTACCCCTCCGGCGATCTGACGCGCTGGGCAA
>JAJYIX010000031.1 GCA_021789865.1 bacterium | reverse complement strand
CGAGAGGAAAAGTATAAAATACACTACCGGATTGATTTTAACAAGATCCTTGATTGGAGGAATCGTCGTGGCGGCAGCCGTTTACTTAGGCAAGGTTGGCGGGCCTGTCTTAGGAGGCATGTTTTCAATGTTTCCGGCAATGTTTATTAGCACGATGCTGGTGACTTATTTTTCTCAGGGGGCTTCCTTTTCAGCAGGTACCATGAAAAGCTCCATGATCAGTGGAATTAGTGTTGTCATCTATTCTATTGTTACAAGATATGCGTATATTCCTTTAGGGTTAGGGTATGGGACCTTACTTTCTGTCTTAATTTCGTTCATAAGCGGTTTGGTAATTTACAAACTGGTAATTACGAAATTGAGTTAAGCTATTTTGCTATAATTTTGCATGTCGGTTCTTCAGACGATCACACTATCTTGCTGGGTAATCTTTATTTTATATTGGTTTATAAATTGGAAAAAAGTGAAGCCGACTTTGGATCCTACACCCTCAAATATTTGGACTCAGACGGTTTGGATACGTCTGATTGTCGTGGCGGTCATCGCCTTTATTATTTTTGTGTCAAAAAAGCTAAATATTTTTTCTCAATGCAAAACCAATTGGAGCGGGTGCTACACAAGCTTTTTAATTTCTCGTCATCCGAACTTTTTTCTTCAACTAATCGGCGTCATTTTAACGATACTGGGAATGCTTACAGCAATTGCTGCCAGGAATAAATTAGCGGGGAACTGGAGTTCGACGATAGATCTGAAAAAAGGTCATGAACTGATTACGACCGGTATTTATAGTTATGTCAGGCACCCGATATATCTTGGGATAGGATTGATGGGATTAGGGGCTTTGTTTGAGCTGCAATCAATCATATTTATTTTCGTCTATGTAATTTTATTGATAGTATATTGGTTTCGGATAAGGACAGAAGAAGCGCTCATGTCGAAAGTTTTTCCTAAAGAATATCTGAAATATAAAAAGAAAGTCAAAGCCGTAATCCCATTTATGTTGATATAATTGAATTATGTCTCGGAATCCCGTCGTCAATGCACTTGGTGCCTCTGCCTACATTCTGCTCGTTGTCAGCGTAATGAATTTCGTCACCAAGCCTTTGAGGAATAAACCCGATACCTTTTTTGCTCCGGTTACGGTGCTTTTTGTTCTTACTCTTTCCGTCGCTGTGATGGCGTACCTCTTTTTTTATCAGCCACTTCAGTATTTCATTCAGGGAAAGAAAAAAGAGGCGGTGGATTTATTTGTAAAAACTGTCGGAATTTTTGCTATCTTTACTGCTTTAGTTCTGATTCTTCTTTTTTACCGCTTGATTTAAAAATATTGCGTTTATTAGGTAGCAACAGGGACGGGCAATCTTGAATCTTTATATAGTTGGATACCGAATAGGGCGACAGCAAGTAAGGTGAACGCTGCGGAAGCAATTAAAAATCCCTCTGCATTGTGTGAGAAAACTACCGCGCTGTGTTTGGCGGCTGTTACTTGGTCGAACAGATTTTGAAGGTAATATTGATTATTAATGATAGACTGGTCGGGATTCTGCCTGAAAAATGTGTCAGCGACTGAAAGAATTTGGCGGGCATCATTTAATTTCTCTTTAATCAGTCCAACCTCGATATAAACAGCAATGCCTGAAGCATATCCTCCAAGTGAAGTTAGGTTCTTTGCTCCTTCCAGGAAGTTGATTCGCCGTCTTGCTTTTTCACCCATTTGTCCATTATATCATACCTATAGTAATTTTAATACGATTGGACCTCTGAGGTGAGGCTTACAATTAAGCCTTTTGTTATACTAAAATCATGAATAAGATGCTGATAATTTTAAGAGGTGCACCTTCAAGTGGAAAATCTACGATTGCGAAAAAAATCAGGGACTATGACAAAAAGATTACTTGGTTGAAGGTCGACAACTTTAAACCTTTTTTCGACGATGATAACGAAACCATCATTGATGATGTCAATGATATGGCATTAAACTCACTAGACTATCTGCTCGACCACGGCTTTTCCGTCGTCATGGAGGGGATTTTTCAAAATCCCCGGTATATCCAAAAGGCGGTTGATATTGCAAAAAATAAAAACATTTTATCGAAAGTATATTTATTGGATTGTTCTTTAAATATGCTCAAAGAAAGAGATAGGGTAAGAGAGGGCGTAAAGGAAGGTTGTCGCAAGCCTTTGGGAGATGAAAAAATTGAAAAATTATTTAACTTCGTACGAAGTAACCCATATCCTGAAAGCATAAAATTGAATACTGAGGAATTATCGTTAGATCAATGCGTGGAAATAATAAAGCAAAATTTTTAAAGTAAATAAATCAAAATTTCCTTAAAAAAATTATGATTGGCTATTCTTTGTTACAAGTGGTAGAATGAAGACAGATCTAAGAATTTGTTACTTCGTTAACTAAACAACTTCTTACCTTCTGATAAATATGGTTAGCAAGATTTATGTCGGAAACATTTCTTCCTCTACCACGGACAAAGATCTTTTTGATCTTTTTTCCAATTCAGGCGAAGTCATATCTGCTAAAGTCAATTTTGGAATAGATAATAAAACCGCCAGAAGTGCTTATATTGTCATGAGTAACGATAAAGACGTACAAAAAGCTATCGATAAGAATGATAGAGTCCTTCTGAAAGGCAATCATATAAAGGTTATCAAAGCACATCCGATCGATCAAAATAACGATTATTTTTCAAATGGAGGGAGATCTAGAAAATTTCATAAGAAATGAATCAATCCGGTAATTATTGTTGGCGCTGCGGCAAGGAAAGGATCGTGGTCAGATCCTGGGAAGAGAAAGTTGGCACTTCTGTCGTCACAACTACCGAGACGGCATGTCCGGATATCGAGTGTCAAAAATTGGTCGAAAAAGCCAATAAAAAACGAGTAGACAAATTCAAAGCCTCACAATTGAAAAGAAAACGCAGCTTGACTTGTAAAAGAAAAAACTTGAAAGATAAACACTTACTTAAATAATTCTAGCAAAACTTAGCGATTCATTTATCCGAATTTTGTTATACTTTTTCGATGAAATACGTTGCTTTTATAAGAGGTGTCGGGCCGGAAAATCCGAATATGCACGGGGATAAATTGAAATGGTTTTTCGAAAAACTGGGATTTAAAAATGTCAAAAGCTTACTCTCTAGTGGAAACGTCATATTCGAAAGCAACGAACAGGATATAAAGGAAATAGAAAAAAGCGTCGAAAAAAATCTTCCAAAAATGCTTAACTTCAGCAGAACAACAATAGTTCGTAGCGAAATCGAACTAAAAAAGATGCTAGACACAAACCCATTTGAAGGAAAGCAAGATTTACCAGCTTCAAGGTTTAACGTGACTTTTCTGAAAAACGGTGGAGAGATTTTCAGTGTAATCGATACGGTTGGGACCGGAACGACGAAAATCATGGCCGAACTTGAGAAAAAATACGGAAAAGAAATCACTACCCGGACCTGGAAGACAGTTGAAAAAGTGATTAAAAAAATGAGATAGACTTAACTCCTATCACTTTCCGACCGCTTTTTTGACCAGGGCAATGATCTTTGCTTCCTCAGTCGCGGTAAGCTTTGAGATAGCGAAACCCGTTGCCCACATTGCACCTTCGTCAAGCTTAGCCTTGTCGCTAAACCCGAAAGTCGAATACCTAGCTTTGAATTTCCCGGCATTTTGGAAAAAACATATAATCTGTCCACCGGCATTGGCGTAAGCGGGCATTCCATACCAAGTCTTGGGAGTGAGTTCCGGCACGTTTTTTTTGATGATTTCGTGAATTCTTTTAGCCATGCTCCGATCGGGTTCGTGCATCAAAGAAATTTTTTCAAGCACAGCACCTTCTCCGTCGGCCTTACCGGATAGTTCCGCCACCCGTTCTTTCATCGCCGCCTTTTCCTCATCCGTAAATGTCCGGGTCTTTTTGCTGGTAGGTTTCATAATTTTTTTATTTATAAAATTAATAATGAAATTGCCTAATAAATTTACTTCATCTTAAAGACAATGTCAATTACGGAACGGGTAAATTGATATAATAATCTCATTATGAGCACGGTCCTCATTACCGGCGCCGGGAGCGGCCTCGGGGAAGCTTTAAAAGAAGTGTTTTTAAGAAAGGGATGGGAGACAATCGCCTTGACTCACCACGTACTTGATGTGGCCGATCAGGGATCAATCGAAAACTTAGTAAAAAAACTCCACGGAAAACCCATCGATGTCCTCATAAACTGCGCCGGTGTATACGACGGACCGGCTGATGGAGAATCGACGGCAACCACGGTAGACACATTAGCAGAAGTATTTAAGGTAAATTCGATCGGTCCAAAGATCTTGGCAGACTTACTTTTGCCGAATCTTGTAAAAGGTAAAGGTAAACTGGTCGTGACTATTAGCTCGGTGATGAGTACCTATTCCAAGCTCGATGACTATGCCGCCAGACATTGGTCCTATGGCGCCAGCAAAATGGCCGTCAATTATGCGATGATCTCGTATGGCAAGGAACACCCGGAGATCAAAAGCGTCCTCATTCACCCCGGATGGGTGAAGACCAAAATCGGCGGGAAAGACGCTTTGATTGAATCTTCGGAGTCAGCAGCAGGAATTTATAATCTCGTCGTCGGAAAGAAAAATTATCCCGCTGGAAAGCTGATTGATTATCGGGGGAAAATAATAAAGTTATAAAGAAATTTGAATTGTATGAAAAAATTAAATCCCGTAGCTCACTTTGAGATGCCTTATGTGGACCAGAAAAGAGTCAGTAAGTTTGATGCCTCCGCTTTCGGCTGGAGGAAGGGGGATAATAGGCAAGCCTCAAGAAATACCGGGGATCGGCATGTGGGCGGTATTTAAAGACACTGAAGGCAATCGGGTCAGCCTGCCCCAATCCAAACGGTAAAGATAGTCAAACTGATATAATGTCTTACATATGTGGCTTGTATTTGCTATTCTTTCGGGAGCTTTCTATACTGCTCAAGGACTTTTTACCCGCCATATTCTCAAGGAAGGAAAAAATGACGCTTGGGCTTTTTCATTTTATTTTTCCGTTGTCGGTGCCTTAGTCAGTCTGCCTTTTTTTCTGACAAGTATCAAAATTCCAGGCAATGTCTTTTCTTCATATTGGCTTTTGATGATCTTGTCAGGACTGCTTATCGTCGCCCAAAATTTATTGATTTTCAAGTCGGCCAACGACCTGCCGGCTTCGATTTCAGGTGCAATGACAAAGTTTCGTTTGGTATGGGTATTCATATTGGGAGTAATTATTCTGAAAGAAATCTTCAATTGGCAAAAGGCGGTTGGGACATTCTTTGCCGTCATGGCAGGGATAATTATTCTCAACAAAGCGAAAAAGCTTGGGTCGTTCGAAGGAATATCATTCGTATTTTTATCGACAATTTTTTATGCGATCATAATCGTTTTTTACAAGTATTTGTTCCAGGCTTTCAACTCCCAAAGCCTGACTTTTTTTGTTTTTTTCATTCCGGCCGTGATAAATCTGGCCATCATGCCGAATGCTTTTGAAAGAATTACTATCATGGCAAAGTCTTCCGGGTGGTCGGTATTCGTCGCTTGTGTCTTCGGGGCTTTTGCCAATCTGACGATGAACTATGCCTTGTCGATCGGGGAAGCCAGTCGTGTCCTCGTCATCATCGAATCTTTCCTGGTCGTGACTTTGGTCGGCGAGCACTTGATACTTAAAGAAAAGCGACATTTGAAGATTAAATTATTGGCGGTCTTGATGGCTATCGTCGGTGCCGTCCTGATAAGACTTGGTTAATTCCGACATTATTAGTAAAATTATATTTGCACTATGATTGAAAAATTGAGATGGGATAAGGCAATATTTTTTTTTGATGTTGACGACACTCTCATCGACACATACTCAAATTCATTAAAAGCCTCCGAAGCGATTTTTGCTACTTTCAAAAATAATCTGGGTGAAGAAAAAGCTTTTCATATTCAAAAAAGATTTAAGGAAATTTTTCAGATAATGGCTGGCGGCCACTGGGGTGGGGCAGGTGATGTGGTCGAACATGACAAAATTATCAATCGGATAAAAGCTCTGCAAAAGCCGGTGATTGGCGAGTACGGATCAATCAGGAAATGGAGTCGGGAAGTGATTGTCAAAATAGCCGGAGAAGATAGTGGGATCAACCTCGAAAAAAATTTGATATATGAAGCCGTCGATCGCTATTGGACCAGGATCTCCGAGCTTTCCATGCCCAAAGCCGGAGTTCTGGAGTTGTTCCAAGAGATAAAAAAGCACGATAGACCGGCATATCTCGTCACCGGTAGCGACGCCCGATTAGAAGAAAATGAGCAAGGATTATTTCCTACGATCCGAAAAAATCTGAGAGTTTTAAAACCCGGCGAATGGAGCTTTTACGAAAAAACGGCATTTATTTTAATAAAATCAGTATCGGCGATCCGGAAGATAAGCCGCATCTTGATTTTTTCCAGAAAGCGATAAATATCGCCGAAAAAGATCTGGGTCATACGATAGAAAATCAAAATTTGATTATGTTCGGTGATTCCTATGCGGCCGATCTTCAAACTCCACGAGAACAGCTCGATTTCGGTCTGGTCGTTTTGTATAAAAAAGACCAGGGAAAGACAGTGGAAGAAGATGATCGGTATATATCAACCGGAAATATTTTCTCGGTGACAGATTATTTAGCGTAATGACAGCTAATTATGGAAAAATATCACCTTCCATAACCAGGCAGTCGTCCTTCTTAAGATAGCGAAAACAAAGTCGTTTGACTAACTATTACTTCTGATATACTAGTTACATGAGAAAACTCTATTTGTTTACGATGGTTTCGCTTGACGGCTACTTTGAAGGGGAAGGCAATGATTTAAATTGGCATAATGTCGATCAAGAGTTCAATAATTTCGCTCTGGGACAATTATCGGATACCGGACTGCTCATATTCGGTCGAAGGACTTACGAGACGATGAAGGATTTTTGGACAAGTCCAACTGCTTTTAAAAAAGATCGGAACACGGCAATGCTCATGAATAAAATCAAAAAAATAGTTTTTTCCAAGACTTTGGGGAGAGCCGATTGGAAAAATACAACTCTTTTAAGATTTGTATCAAAAGAGCAAATCATTAAACTAAAAAAGGAAGAAGGCAAAGATATTGCAATTTTTGGCAGCTCCGATCTGTCCGTTTCCTTTGTTCGCCTTGGTTTGATAGACGAACTCCGGCTGATGATTAATCCCGTTTTGCTTGGAAAAGGGAGATCGTTTTTAGCCGGGGTCAAAGGAAATCCGGAGTTGCGTCTTGTCGAGAGGAGGGTATTTAAATCGGGCAACGTGTTACTTACTTACCGGTTTAAAGTCAGCCGAAAATAATTCATTTATTTTTTTCGCTTCCAAAAAATCGTTGCTCGATAGTCCTCCTGTCGCAAACGTCGTTAGGGTCAATTTAACTTTATTCCACCCGTGAAGATAAATATTCGGATGATGGTTCATGCCTTCGGCGATCCCACCGACTTGGTTTACAAAAGCCAGCGCCTCTTTAAAATTTTTGAATTTAAATTCCCTCTCGATTTTTTTATCGTCAACCATTGACCAGTCCGGGAGTTCATTTTGGTATTTTTGTCGTTGGAAATCGGAGAGCGCCATAGGTTATTTTATACTTTTTTTGCAGAAAACTTCCTTATCTTTTTAAAGCAACCCATGGCATAAAGAGAAAATATCTGGAGAGTGATCGACAGTATGACGACATGTACGGCATATTTTTCGAAAAAAGAAAAAAGATAATTGGAAAACATAAAAGACATGATGCTCATTCCGACGCCACCGGCGCAAAAGGGTGTCGCCAACCCGCAAACTTGAAGCGCGCCTATTCCAAGAATTGAGGCGATAAGGCCGATAAGGGAGCCGCCGTAAGCTTTGGATTGATGGATTTTCTCTTTGATATTCCGAGTGATGCACGTCATCGTCAGCGAAAAACTGGCCATAAAAAGAAAAGCGAGGTAGGTATATTTGGCCAAAACGACTTTCGGAATAAAAAAATAGCTCACGAGAAAAGCAATGACGAAAATCGCTTGACAGTAACGACTCTTTAAAATATGAACGACCACTAAATCACGCATATCCTAGTTTATCACGAGGACTTAGCGGTGACGGCCTTTTTTATAGCCTCTTCATAAAAATTCTTTGGAGCGACTCCGATTTGTTGGGTAAAAATCTTTCCGTCTTTGAAAATGATTACCGTCGGGATACTCATGACTCCGAAAAGTCCCGCCAATCCTTGATTCGCGTCGACATTCACTTTGACGAATTTTACGTTTTTATCCTTATTGGTCTTATCCATTTCTTCGATCATCGGTGACAACATCCGACAAGGACCGCACCAATCGGCGTAAAAATCAACGACGACCACCCCTTTATGGTCCAAGACTTCCTTCTGAAACCCATCCTGATTAAGATTCAACATAGTTTTTATAATTTTTAATTAACGCTGATATAGCCTGATTTTGTTTTTCCAAAGCGGCAATCCACTGAGCCAAAAGTGACCGACCAGTATCGGTAATGCCGTAAATAAATTTTTTGGGTCCGATGGCGCTTTTGACCGTCTTTTTTATTATGTATCGTTTTTTGGTCAATCGCCTCAAGTTACGATAAAGATTGCCGGGATTGACCTGACATCGACAATTCTCGTTGAGTTTTCTTATCAACTCATACCCGTAGCTTTCATCTTTCGACAAAAGAAAGAGAACGCACGGTTCAAAAAAATTTTCCACGACCACTTGCGAACAGTGACTTCTCATACTATACTATATGTAAGTTTAATATAGTCAAACGGATTTGTCAATTATAAATTCAGATATTTGCCTATGTGTCCTATTATGACAAAAAACGAGAACGGTCTTGACCGTATCATAAGGGTGTCTTTAGGAGCAGTACTTTTGGCCGTGGCCCGTTTCCTGTTGACCGGAGTGCCACAAATGACTTTCTACGTTCTCGGGGCAGTCGCACTGCTGACCGGCATAACGGGTTTTTGTGCCTTATACAAAGTACTCGGAATTTCAACTTTGAAAAAAACCAATTAAAATCACTGTCCGGCCTTCTGCATCATTTGCTGGACATATTGTTGATAGTCAGCCGGGTTTGCTCCAGCCGACGGAATCTTTTTCATTTGGTTTATCAAAGCGTCCATGTCCTGGAATTTGACGTCTTGCGGGACATCAAACATCGAGGCATCGATATTTCCGGGCTTGCAGGCGTTTTTAAATTTGTTGATTTCGGCTAAAAAAGACTGGCCCTTGTTGTCGGCAGAAGGTTCGTTTGCTTGAGGTGTGACATTGGCAGCCGCTTCGGTCGCCGCCGGCGTCACGGCTTCAGGCGCCTGCATCGTATACATAAAACCGGTCTTGGTCGTGTCATTCCACATGTATAGTTTCTTGTCTTTGAAAATGACGTTGTTCGGTTGAGTGTTGTCTTAGATGTAAGCTCCGATCTTATGGCCCCGCCTTTTATGTAAACGGTTGTCGCCTGACCTTGGTCGTCGGTGTAACTACACTTCAGACTAAGATTTTTAGTCAAGGCATCAGTGACCGACGTAAAGACGGAAGCCTCTGCTTTGCTGGCCGCTTCCTGAACCATTGTCTTGGGATTTATTTTTTTGGACTTTAAATACAAAAATCCCCCGACACCCAACAAAACTAAAACAATAACGACAAAAAGTAATTTTTTCATAGATTATAAAACTTATAATCTCCATACATTATCCTTAAACTAATCTGAAAATGCAATAAGATACTAGAGTTTCCAAAAAGTGATTATTGCTGATATAATTTTGCTACTAGTTTAAAATGAAACGCTTACATCTCACTAATACCGTCGTCATGATTTCGCCTGATACCTTTGGCTACAATATCCAGACAGCGGAGACCAACTTGTTTCAACATAAACCAAGCACATCCGAAGAAAACATAAAGAATATGGCGTTGAATGAATTCGAAAAAATGGTTTCTACTTTAAAAAGTCACAATATCAATGTATTGGTTATGAACAGTAGAAGAAATATCGTTACTCCAGATGCTGTATTCCCAAACAATTGGTTCTCTTCTCATGAGTCAGCTCTTGTTATCTATCCCATGCTGGCCCATAATCGACGATCCGAAAGACAAGTTGATAATCTAAGAAAAATTTTGCCCACGGATAGTTTAAAAGTGATTGACCTTAGTGAAGACGAACAAAAAGGACTGATACTTGAGGGAACTGGCAGTCTTGTATTGGACAGAAAAGTTAAATTGGCTTATGCTCTTTGGTCTAAAAGGACAACGAAAGAAGAATTTGACAAATGGTGCAAACTAATGGGTTATCAAGGAATTTTTTTTACGGGAGTTGATGACGATAATTATCCCGTATATCACACTAATGTGGTTATGTCGATTGGAGAAGATTTTGCCGTAATTTGTCTTGAATCAATTGCTTCAAAAGAGGAACGACAACTGATGACAGAAACACTTAAAGAATCAGGCAAGGAAATTATCGAAATATCTCTTATACAAATGAAGAACTTTTGCGGAAATATTCTCCAATTAATTTCTACAGACAAAAAGCGTAAGATTATCATGTCGAAAAATGCTCACAATTCTTTTACGAGTAAGCAAAAAAAAGCATTGTCAAAATACGGTGAATTGGTAGAAGTGGATATAGCAACGATAGAGAAAATAGGAGGTGGATCGGCTCGCTGCATGATGACAGAAATTTTCTTATGATTGATTTCAAAAGCAGAATATATCGGCTGACACGGAAAATTCCTAGGGGAAAGGTGGCCACATATGGTCAGTTGGCCCGCATGGCCGGACGGCCGAAATCGTCTCGAGCGGTCGGATATTATATGAAAGTGAATCCTGATGCACCCAATACACCCTGTCATCGGGTCGTGGCCTCCGATGGCGGACTGACTGGATATTCGGCACAAGGGGGTATTGCAAAAAAAAGAAAAATGCTTGTCGACGAGGGGGTATTATTTTGTCGCGGAAAGGTGGACCTCGGCAAATCACTCTGGCAAGGTTAGTTTATATTATTAATTTACAAAATCCATTATGGAAGACACTCAATGGTCGCGTTTGGCTAGTAAGGATATCGTCGACAAGACGGTAGCCAATTTAAATAAAAGAAATTTTGAGACGATCGTCGTTTCAAACGGACGGGAGGCCAAAGATAAAGTACTACAGTTAATTCCTAAAAATTCCGAAGTTTTGGCCGGTAGTTCGGAAACTTTGCGGACGATTGGTCTGACGGCCGCTATCGATGACTCGGGCGATTATAAATCTATAAGGAAGTACACCATGGGATTGGATATGAAGACTCAAATGAAAGAAATGAAAATCGCAAGAAGCATCCAGGATTATATCGTCGGGAGCGTGGCCGCCGTCACCGAGGCGGGCGAATTGCTCGTCGCTTCCAATACCGGTAGTCAGCTGGGTGCGTATTCGTATGGCGCCTCCCATGCAATCTTGGTCGTTGGGACCCAGAAAATCGTGAAAAATATCGATGAAGGGATAAAAAGAATTCACGAATATTGTCTAGTTAAGGAGACCGAAAGAGTCAAGAAAACTTATGGTTGGCCGGGGAGCGCTGTCAATAAAGTTCTCGTCATGACCGGTGAACCGGTCGCAAAAAGAACGACGGTTATAATGGTAAACGAAATTTTGGGATTCTAAATCCCGCCGAAGGCGATCCGGTCGAGGATGGTTTTATCCATATTCATCATCGTTGCCGGGACGACGGCGTATTCGCCATAGCGGTCGTTTATTTTGTCCAAAGCCTGTGACAGCTTGTATTTTTTGTCGTCTTCAAAAAGGTTAAGGCTGATTTCGTCTTTCGGGGTCAGGTCGAAACAGCTGACGGAAATTTTCCGGACAATTTTTTTTACTTCCGTTTCTTCAAAAATGGACATCGACTGGGAAAATAATTCTCGGGTCGTATAAAGGTATTTTTTTATCTTTTTTGACCTGTGCCAAAAACTCCAGTCCTCATACCAGATCATCAAGTGAATTCCGGAAGCGGAATTACCCGAGGCTCGAAGCCGCCGACCCATTTTTTCGCAAAGTTTCATAATTATTCTTTTTATTTTGTCCGGGTCCTTAGTTTTTTCTCCCAAAGCGTAATCCTGGCCGAAACTTTTTCGGACCACCTTCATTTCGTCGACTTCAAACCCCCTGAGTCTCAGGTACCAGTAGCGACCGACGATGCTTTGAAAAACTTGTTTCATCAAAAAAAGCTCTCCGGCGCCTAGAAATTCAAGAGGAGTAAAGATGTTGAAAGCGTTGAGTCGGGCCTGGTAACGGACGTTTATCCCATTCAGGTCAATGAGGGCAATCTTCGAGTAGACCTCTTTTAAATTGGTATGGTCTATCAAATCAAGTCCGTCGGGTTTGTGCAGGCTTGAAGCCAATTTGGCCAAGAATCTATTAGTACCGATGCCGACGTTGCAGGAAATCCATTCACCGATTTCTTGGCGGAAGCGTTTTTTTATTTCGCATCCGATATCAACAAGCTCCTTTTTTAAATAATTATTTTCTCCTTTGAAATCAACGACGACTTCGTCTATCGATTTTGGCGTGACGCTGGGAGAATATCTTTCGCATATCCTTTTGAATTTTTTGTGAACGTCACGAATCAAGCGGGTGTCGACGCCACGAACGACGACATCAGGATAAATAGTTTTGGCTTCGCGAACTCTCATGCCGGTCTTTATTCCCATTTTTTTCGCTTCAATCGACGGGGCCAGAATACAGCCGCCGCCGGTCATATAAGCGGCAATGACCAAGGGCTTTCCCCGAAGATGGGGGTAGGCTTGTTGAGTGACCGTCGCGAAACAGGAGTTTAAATCGATGTGCATCACTGACGGTTTTCTGGTGTTAACCGGCGTATCCATCAGACACCTCCTTTAAAATCCAATTCAAATTTTCGGCATCGAGGTGAAGGCAAAAATCCAGATTTCCGTCAGTCACATGAAAAACATGATAAAGATCCCGGCCTTCCCGCACCTTATGGTAATAGGAGATTTTTTTTACGAAGTAGTCCCTCCCTTGCCAGCGGATCCGGTAGGGGACGAAACGATTTTTGTCTTTTGTATATGAAGTGACGACGTTGACCTTTTCCGATATTTGTTGGTTCATAAATTCATTTTAGTGAACGATTGTTTACTTTGTCAAGGGGTAAATTAATTCGGTTACAGCTGTCATTCCCACTTTCACAGAAATTATAAAAACATTTTTAGGAATGTGTAATTAGGCAGATCTTAAAGTAGAATTACTATTAATACACACATGTTATATAAAGAAATTCTCGGACTTATTACGGTCATTCTTGCGATGGGTAGCTATGTTCCGTATATAAAAAATGCCTTATTCGGGAAGACCAGGCCTCACGCTTTTTCTTGGCTTATTTGGACGATATTGACAGGTGTAGGCTTTTTTATTCAAACAGCTAATGGCGCGGGACCAGGAGCATGGTTTAACGGCGTCATGACCGTAGTATGTGCAATACTAACAGTCATAGGTTTTGTTAAGGGAAGAAAAGAAATAATTTCATATGATTGGATAAGCTTTATTTTGGCTTTTGTTGCAATTTATCTTTGGTTGGTGGAAAAGGACCCGACTATTTCTATTGCTTTTGTCATCGTAGCCGACGCGCTTGGAATGGTACCAACGGTTCGAAAATCATTTGTTCATCCATATTCCGAGACAATGGAAACTTATGCGATTAATGCCTTTAGAGTGTTTTTGGCAATTTTTGCGCTTGATAAATTTACATTTGTCACAGCCTCATATCATGTGTATATGATATGTGCTAACATGTTATTAGTCGCAATTTTGGTTTTGAGGAGGAAAAAGATCACATGAAAATTTTTTTTGTTGCCGTTGCGATTTTCTCCGCTTTCGTGGGAGGCTTCTTTGTTTCCCAAAAATATTTCTTCAATATATTGCCCAAAAACTCCTTACCGGCTAGAGTTACAAAGCCGATGGTCGGCAACGATCGCGATTCACACGGATGCATCGGTTCGGCCGGTTATAGTTGGTGTCAAGCAAAACAAAAATGCTTGCGGACTTGGGAAGAACCTTGTATAAGTAACTCTCCGACCCCGACCATCGATGAGGCAGAGAGTTTGAAAGCCGCCATCAAAGATCAGCTGACCGCCTCCCACGGCAGTTTTGGTCGGGGATTGGTAATATCGATAACAAAAATCGAAGGAAATTTTGCCCGTGGTCTGGCGAGCGAATCGGGAGGGGGTGGGATTTGGTTGGCCAAAAAAATTGACGGCGACTGGAAAATAGTCTTTGAAGGCAACGGCATTCCGGATTGCAATAGTCTGAAGACTACCTATTTATTCCCACAGGATTTGCTCCAGAACATATGCGACTAAACCAAAAATTACCATTTATCGTCGGGGTTTTGTTGATGATTTTTTCCTTCACCCCTTTTTTTACAATCTCGCGAAATGTCTTTTTTATCAGCTTGAGCTATCTTGCTTTCATGTTCGGGCTAGGATTTTTATTTGATTTTCTGGATCATTTTTTAAATAAAAAATCATTTTTGACAAGCGGCAATCTACAAGAGAAAACAATCTCTTTTTTGGGATTTTCATTGGTTTTTGGAATATTGCTTGAAGGAATGGGGAAATTTTTTGGAAAGTTTTGGTATTACCCTTACCACAATGCCTTTACGTATTTTTTGTTCATATATCCGGAATACGTGAGCTATTGTTTTTTGATGATGGAGAGTTTTTGGTTGACTTCCAACCTGATAAGAAACAACAAACAAAAAGCCGGCCCTAAGCTTGTTGAAGCGGCTAAGATTTTCAGATATTGTTGGATAGCGTGTATAATCGTCCTGATACCAATCGTTTTTATGTCCTTCTTGCCGGAGAGGAGTCCGT
>JAJYIX010000030.1:2653-15841 GCA_021789865.1 bacterium | reverse complement strand
TCGGTATTCAACTTCAAGAAAACTGTGACGAACGAACTATTTTTTGAACTGTCTTCCTGGGTATCGACGGTGTTAATCATACCCTGGACTGTCAACTCTTTATATCGATCGTCGGCCAGGACTGGCCTTATGATGAAAAAATTCATAACTTGAGGCCCTGGATTGACTTTCACCTCAAAATCGAAGGATTTTTCCGTATGGGCGGGCAGATTACCGATCGAAAATTCCAACTTGTTCCCGCTGACGTTGCACGAAGGCAAACCGCAGGATGTAACGTTTTCTTCATCGGGAATGGTTATCGCTCCTTTAACGTCGTGAGCCACGTCGTATCCGGCATTGCGATAAATGACCTTGTACTGGATAGCGTCACCGACGGACACTTCACTTTTGTTGGAAGACAACTCTAATTCGAGTTTAGGGTAGGCGAATATCAGGTTGCCAGTCCAGTGTCCAAAAAGATTTATGATTGGCATAAAAATGTTACTTCCGACGATATTTGCGTTGACGATATTAAAGACATTGGCCAAAGCGATCGCCCGGCCGGTGGTGATTGTGGCATCGTCGTTACTGACGGTCCGATTCCGGCCGCTGATCGCGGTCGCGGTCGCTTCGACATTGACTTCGGCCGAATTTGAGGTTTCCATGGTCGAAGACGAAACGTTCGTTTTTTGAAAACTATTTTGACCACCTTCAATCCCATAGGTATTGACCGTTTGCTCGGGTTGGGAATCAACACCTGGTTCGACCATATTTTTTATCGTTCCGTTCCAGAAACCAAAATTATTTAAGACCAACAGATACCAATTGTTTAAAAATAAATTTAGATTGGCATAGGTTGTCGACGAAGCTTTAGATACCGTTGACCCGGTTGTGATCGATTGATCGCCAAGATCTTGTTGGACATTTTCCCCGCTCAAAGCCGTGCTCGTTGCTTTGGAATCGACGACGACTTGGTTACTATTTATAAAATTGGAAGAGGCAGAGCCTGTGGCAGACAACCCGCTTTGAAGGGACAAATCGCTCGGCAGAATAATGTTTCCTGAATAGTTTCCGTAGAGATTGACGATTCCGAACAATAAATTGGATGCGACGACATTGAGGTTGACAAGATTAAAAATATTAGCCGAAGCGATAGCGTCACCAGTATTTATCGTCGCATTGGAACTTCCTGATATTTCATTCGTGCCGGAGTCGGCTGACGAAGTTGCCTGAATATTCAATGTCGCATTGTTTGTTACCGACAAGTCGGATTTCGAGTAGGAATCGCCGTCAGACAAACCGGTTGACTGGAGTTGAATAGTCTGCCAGAGACTATTCAAGTCGATGTCACTTTGGGAGTCGTTAAATACTGGTAAAATCAGAGTCTGAAAATTCGATCCGATAAAATTGGTGTTGATGACGTTAACTTGATTGACTTCCGCGACGGCCGGCCCCGTATCCACATTGGCCTCGCCCTGACTGTCCGATACGGAATTTTGACCGCTAACGGAATCGGCTGTGCTCGTCGCGTTAAAATCTGCGTCATTTGATATTGTGATTGGCGAGCCCGGCTCGTTTGGCGGTTCTGATTCGCTTTTGTCCGGTACGACCTCCACGACATTTGTATTTATCTCGTTTAAAGAATTCGTTACCGCCGATGAAGAACCAGTACTAATCTCGACATCAGCAACTTTTCCGGTCGAAATATTACCTCCCGAGGTTGCCTGACTGCCGGTGGAGTTATCGACAACCGCCTGATTTATTTGACTGACACTACACCCCGAATCAACCTCGGCACCGCACGGCGATGTGTCGACGCTGCCCGGGACGGAAACCTGATTTTCATTGACGGTCAATACCGTCTCGGTATGACTGGTTGAGTCGCCGGTCGTTATCGTATTGGAAGTATCGGCGGGTGTTGGCGAAGGTTCTTCGATGGCGACTTCTTCTGTCTTTGCCGTCGGACTTGGTTGTACCTCAGTAGTCGGGGCGGGTGAAGCTTCCGGCGATGGTTCGGTTTGTTGCGGTGTGGTTGTCACTTCGGGAGTTTGTGATACGGTATCGTTTGGCGGTTCATCGGCATAAAGAACCGCCAAACAAAGCTGATTGAGAACCAGCGCCAAACACAAAACGCAGGTCAAGAATTTTTTCATGCGGAATGAGGCCATTCATAAGAATTGCCTCACTCCAGTTTCGCACGACTTAGTGCACATTGACGGCCACCCAAGCGGTCGATCCCGACGAGGCAGTTCCCGAACTGATGGACTGAGTCCCTCCGTGCAGACTGACATCGGCCGCGATGGCCGCGCTGTCATGAGCACGATACACTGAGGCGCTGTTGTTTTGAGAGTTGCCTCCTGTCAGGGCGACTGTTTCGGCTCCATTACTGATCGTGGCGGAATTCATACTGTAAACTTCGTGCCTATTACAGGTGCCACAGACATTGACGTTGGCAATCACGTAACCTGTTGCGTTGGCGGTAGCGGCGCTGGTTGTGATTGTCTTTGATCCGCCGACAGCTCCCGCTCCGGCGATGCTATCGCTGGCCTCGCTGACGGCCGCGGAATTATCCTGAGTATTGAATCCCGTTTCCGAATCGGCAGTGGCATAGTTGGTTATTTTTGCCGTATTAAAAGAACTCCCGCCTGTTGAATGGTGATAGGCCATGACGGCTCCCGACAAAACAAGGAGTGATCCGACTACCGCTCCGGCTCCAATGATTTTTTTTAGCATGTATTTTCACCTCCTTTCTTAGCTAATTTTTTGACTTTTAAATCACGAAAGAACACGCGTGTAAGAAAGACTTTTTTGTCACGGGCATGACAAATTTTTTCCATTTATACGAGCTTACCGTTATAGGGTATTACTATTCGGTTTCGCCAGAAAAATTCTATAGACCGGTGCTTTTTTTGTCAGTGATTGTTGTCATAAATAAAATGTGATTTTTGTCATAGATATTTGCAGTTGCATTGCTATCAGGCTATATGTAGAATTAATCGAATAAATGGTCGAGTTGCTGGAGGAGAAGATCGAAAGATTTTTTTCCCAAAGCAGACCGCTTCTTTACAAAAAAAATGAGGTGATCGTTCGTTTTGACGAAGAAAATCCTCCGAGCGTTTTTTTGGTTAACGAAGGTTATGTAAGACAATCGACGATTTCCCAGGAAGGGGAAGAGGTCACGATAAACATTCTTACCAGGAATAACTTTTTTCCGACGATATTAAATAGCAGCGAAATCATCAACCGCTACAACTTTCAAGCCATGGTCGACTGCACCCTTCGGAAGGCTCCGAGGGAAGTTTTCATAAAGTTTATCAACGAGAATCCTGATGTACTCTACTACACATCCAAACGTCTGGAGAAAGAAATCCACGAGTTGTCAATGAATATCGAGAATCTTTTTGTCAACTGCGGGAGAAAAAGATTACTCATCGGCCTGTACATTCTTGGAAAAAAATTTGGCAGGAGAAAAGACGGAAAACTGATATTAGATGTCCATTTGACCCAGCGAGAGATAGGATCTCTCGTGAGCCTCTCGAGAGAGGCGGTTTGCCGGAATTTTCTTTTGCTCGTCAAAGAAAAAAAGGTCGTCAGAAAAGGAAATTTTTTAGTACTGAACAAGATCGAATTGATCGAAGAAATCCTCGGATATTGATTAATGCACACGTTGAAAATAGCTCCCCCCATTTCTTATACTAACACCTTTTTAATATAAGAATATATTGTCTTGACAATCCGTAACATTCTTACTATAATCATCTGAAATTGTTCACCCATGAAAAACCGAATTGGCGATAAGGTTTTATCTGTCATCCTTTCGTTGAGTTTGATAATAAACTCGATATCTCCTTTTTTCAATTTTGCTATCCAGGTTAAAGCCGCCGAAAAGTATCAAAGTGATATCAGCTTCGATCAGAGTAAAAACAACTTTCGGATATCGGTCGACTCCGATGAAAAATTAAATTACGAAATAGTTTACAAAACGGAAAACAACGTCGAAGCGGTCCAGGGTCAAAGCGATGGCGGGGTTGGGAATTTCGAGCGTGACGACATATATGCCGGTACCTGTTCGGCCGGCGTGTGTACTCCCGACAAGGTCGTAAGGGGTATATTTAAAGTGTCTGTTCCGTCGGAAAATTTTTATAGTTCAACCAAGTTTTCCGTCGTCGGCGACCAGTTTGTCGAGGGAGTTAATGAAAATGCCGTTTCATTGGATATGACCGATGAGGAAAATAACTGGCTGAACAACGGTCCCGACCTTACGCCGACACCGGCTGTGACCGCCACCTTAACGCCGACTTCGTCGCCGATACCGACGGCCACCCCGATGCCAAAAACACTGTTGCGGTCATCACTTGTCAGTAATGTTTTGGCTCCGACGGCGACCATATATGTTGAATATTTGGAGCCGAGCTGGTCGACACCCGGCGGGGGTGGAGTTTACGCATCATATTATGGTCCTCCTTCTTATGACGGTGTTTCTCCCGGAACAACGAAACTATATGACGGGCGCGAAGCCGCTCCGGTCGCCGCCGGTATCACGATAGATCCGAATGACGGAATTTATGAAGACCAGAGTCTTTTGGCTTTCAAGCTAGAAGAGATACCAATAGAAACATTCGCCAATCAAACGCTTACATATGACTTCGAAAACCAGTCCGGCACGAGACCCGTGTGGGTATATATTGAGTTGAATAAAAATATCGAAGGTGATGTCATGTATCAGTATGTCCCATCGACTAATCCTAGCGGGTGGCATACCGAGGACGCGGCCACCGGCGATCACTGGCAAAGATGGACTGATACGACTTATGGAATTACGACCGGGCCGATGGTATCTTTGGCGCAAATTGCCGCTGATAATCCTGGAAAGACAGTCAGTCGGGTATATATTACCGAAGGCACGGGCAACGCCTATCACGACAATCCCAATGGCACGGTTGCCTGGGTAGACAAAGTGACGATTGGTTCGACCCTTTACGATTTTGTCGTACCAAGTGGGCCTTCGATGCCTACAAATGTCAGCCCAAGCGATAATAGTTATGTAACAACGGCTAATCTCAATTCTATTGATTGGTCCGACTCGACTGGAATCAATACCCCCATTACCTATCGTTATGAGTCTTCACATACCACTAGCGTCAACGATGACGGATCTTTCAAAACTCCGATTTATGCCTCGGGAGTATTGACATCATCAAATATCCCGACTACGGGAACGCCGGCTGGAGTTTACTATTGGCATGTTAAAGCCGTTGACTCTCTGGGTAATAGTAGTTCTTGGAGCACCCCATGAAAATCACCGTTGACAACACGCCTCCGACGACTCCGACCATCGTCGGATTCACAGACCCGACCCTTTCTTGTGGAGCTATCACCAACAGCAAAACAGTCACGATCGATTGGACCGACTCGACCGACAACGGTGCCCTTTACGGTTATGAATATAACATAGATTACCCGACAAGTTCCGGCAGGGGAGTGTGGGACACTTTTTTTACCTCGTCGCAGTATCGAGGATCTTTGAACGAAGGAATCCATTATATAAAAGTCAGGGCCAAAGATATGGCGGGTAATGTTTCCTCTTGGTCGAATGTTTGTGACATTACCTATGATTCGATAAGTCCGACGGTTGAACTGGTGTTTCCGTCGCCGGGTGTCTCGGCGACCGGTTTTCAAGCTGTTTTTAGTGAAAAAGTTAATTCGTTTGATGCCATAAACCCCGGTAATTACTTTTTGCAAAATTGGCCGGGATACGGCGGGTCCGGTACCCTGGACACTCATGCCAGCATAATTTACAATCCTTCGACTCTGACATCGACGGTTTCGTTTACGACTCCAGGCTGGTATATTTCACCCGAACAGGAATGGGGAGTCCAAAATATTCACGACTTGGCCGGTAATATGCTCTCTCCGAACCCGGATAGCGAATACTCGACAATGATGATTCCTCCGGTCACGACCGATTCCGGGACGGACGACGCCTGGCATAATGTTCCGGTCACAGTAAATTTGTCTTGCACCGATATCGGAGGTAGCGGTTGTGCGAAGACGTATTATACGACGGATGGTACGATCCCATCCACTTCATCACCCACCGGGACGAAGATCATCCTGACTGGCGATGGCAGTCACCCCATAAAATATTTTTCCGTCGACCATGCCGGTAACTTTGAAAAAATACAGACGGCCTCAAATATCGTAAAAATAGACACTGTCTCTCCAGATGAGCCGGTGGCCAGTCCTTCGGCCGGTAACTATTTAAACGCCCAGTCAGTCGAACTGTCGGGAGTCGACGCTTTAAGTGGTATCGATGATATTTTTTATACCGTCGACGGTTCGACACCCGACATGACAAGCACCATCTATTCCGGTCCAATCGTCGTAAATCACGATATGACGATAAAAGCAATCGCATACGATAACGCCGGTAACAAAAGCTCGGTGCTTTCCGCCTCATATGGGATTACTCCGGTGATGTTGTCTTCAAATTCCTCAGCGGCCACAAACACGTCGACGACGTCGAACGGCCTCGGCAATAGTCAGTCGACGCCTCCGGTATGTAATGACACTAAACCGTCCGGCGCTCCTATTTTATTGAGCGCGGCTTCAGGGGTAAACAGTGTGACTTTGACCTGGAGCAAAGCAGCTTCTCCGGTAAGTTATTATTTGATTACTTTCGGAACCTCTCCCGGAAATCAGGACTATGGCAATCCCAACGTGGGCGGAGCCGATACGACGTCATATACGATTAAAGGTCTTTCGGGCGGTACGACTTACTATTTTAAAGTCCGTGCCGGTAACGGCTGTATGCCGGGAGATTTTTCCAACGAACTGTCGGCCAACCCGACCGGAGGATTTGTAGCCGGACCGCCGGCGGGTTTTGCGGCCAACGTCCTTGGAGCTGCGACGAGTGCGGCGTCTTTGGGAAGCGGCAATCCAAATTCCGGAGGAGTTCTGGGGGCTAAGGTATCCCCAACGTCAAAAAAATATACTTATTATCTAGCAGCCATAATATTCGTCCTTATCGCGTTTTTGATATGGATAAAAAGGCATCATAAGGAAAATAAATGACGCTTTCTCCAGTGGGCCGATATAATATTGACAAAAAAATAAAGCAATAGCATTTGCCAAAGAACAAGTGATAAAAACATACTGGCGAAGAATATAGCTTCGGCATCACGAATTATGCCCGTTGTGGAAATTAATATGCCAATTATTCTCACGAGTATATAAAAAACAACTCCGAAGAGTAAAGGCTGAAAAACGAAAGGAAAAAAAATCGGGTGTTCAACCGCGCGCCGGACCGCCTGATATGGCTTGGTCGCGAGTCTCCAGGAAGTCTTGAGGGCGACGTAAAACATATAAAATATCAAGGTGAACGTTTTCATAAATAGTTTAAGACAAAATTCACAAACGAATGCCCGAAAATAGCTCTCAGTGCTAAGGATAAGATTACGGATATCGGGATGAAAAACCGCCATGGATTGGTCCCGAAATATGAAGCCAAGAAGGCGAATATGCTATTTTCGGACAAGGATTTGGCGAGAGATGAGCCTAACCTTCGCCTGATTTTTAGTTCATCCAACAATTCCGCCGTTTTCATAATTACTTTTAAAATTTTTGCGCGCCCGAAAAAGCAACGATTCCGTCGCCTTAAAAGTCAGGTGTAATATCTTCGAAATTTCTTTGACTGAAATATCCTGTTCATAACGGAGTTCGAGAATTGTTCGGTATCTTTTTGAAATCCGGTGAAATGTCCTTTCTATTCCCGAACGCAAAATATTTTTTTCGTATAGAAAGTCCGGACGGTCAATCTCGCGGCTGAAAGCTTCTAAAAAAGGAAGTTTTAAAAGCAAAAGTTTGAGTTTTTTTTTGCGGTAAAAATCGGCGATTCGGCTTCTGGCGATTTTATATAAAAAAGGTTCGACGGCCCGATTGTTTTTTAGCGAATAGATGTTGTCGATCGCATCCAAAAAAGTGTCGTTTAGGATTTCTTTGGCATCCTCGACGGAGGCGCGACGATTTATGTACCTGAAAATCCTTGAGGCATATTTTTTATAAAAGGCTTCGGTCGAGCCTTTTCTGCCAGAGATAATTGGTTGGACGAAATCTTCCGACATGTCTTAATTATATGACATCGAATGATTTTTTTAAATATTACGACTTATCTTTTTAAGCGACATGAAGTACAAATTAACAATGATAAAGATAGGCGGGTCGGTTATAACCGACAAGAAAGTCGCCTACCAACCCAGGGAAGAGAATATTTCTGCGTTGGCAAAGGTCATAAAAAAAGCCAAGCAAACCCTGATAATCGCTCACGGCGCCGGAAGTTTTGCCCACGTGTCGGCCAAGAAATACGGAGGAAAAAAAGGCTTTTCCAGCCGATTCGGGATCGCAAAAGTCGCTTTTGACGCTTCCGAAATCAACCATATCGTCATGAAAATTTTTATCGAAGAAGGGTTGCCGGCGGTATCGTTCCGGCCTATGTCCTTGGTGACGGCAACGGAGGGCAGACTCAGGAGTAATTTTTTTCATGTATTGGATCTAGTTATCCAATATGGGCTTATACCGGTCATGTTTGGCGACGTCGTCTGGGACTATACTTGGAAAAGCACAATTTATTCCGGGGAAACCATAATTAATAAAATAGCTATTTATATGAATCGCATGGGTCATAATATCGAACAGATAATCCAGCTCACCGATACGGACGGAGTCCTCGATGACAGAGGCCATACAATTCCCGTTCTCCACTACGACGACTGGCCTAAAATAAAAAAATACATCAGTCGCCCGAAAGGGGCGGACGTCACGGGCGGGATGACACACAAGTTGGATAAATCTTTTCAAATGACCAGATACGGAATCAAAACTTTGATTATCAACGGAACAAAACCTTCCTTGTTGGAAAAAGTTCTTCTCGGAGAAAAAGTCATCGGGACCGAAATTATATAGACTTTTATGATCATACCAAAGCATTTAGGAATTATTATGGACGGGAATCGTCGCTGGGCGAGGGAGAGGGGTTTGCCGATTTTTTTTGGTCACGATCGCGGTTTTAAAAAAATTAACGAAATCGCATCGTTTTCCAGAAAAATTGGCGTCAAATATTTGACGCTCTGGGCCTTTTCGACTGAAAATTGGCACCGCGAGGAGGGGGAGGTTAGCTACCTTCTCAATCTTTTTCGAAAAAATTTCCGTATCGAATCGATAAAAAAAATGCAGGAAGAAGGTATAAAGATAAAAGTACTCGGGGATTTGACGGCTTTTCCAAAAGATATCAAAGATAAACTTGAAGAAACCGTCTCAAAAACCAGAGGTTGTCGATCGATGACTTTGAATGTTGCTTTAAACTATGGCGGGCGTGATGAAATCGTTCGGGCTGTCAACAAAATCCTGGAAAAAAAATACCAGAAAATCGACGACTATATCTTTAAGGAATTCCTTGACACGGCCGGACAACCTGATCCCGATTTGATTATCCGTACCGGTGGAGAGTTTCGGTTGAGCGGTTTTTTACCATGGCAATCGATATATAGTGAGCTGTATTTCACCAAGATTTATTGGCCTGATTTCGGCAGACAGGAACTTACGGCTGCTCTTAAGGATTACTCATCCCGACAAAGACGGTTCGGTCGGTAAAGGGATGAAATAGGTGTATAATTTTATCGATGGGAAGCGCTTTGTCTCGCTTCGAAAGCCTCCAGTGTTGTTCTGCTTTTCCGGATTTCCGGTTCGGTGATGCGTTCAAAGATATAATACCCCTGTCTCCAGTTAATGTCGCGACTCTTATGGGTGAAAGGACCGTTGTCGAACCGACTGGTTTAAATATTTCCAGGAGCAGAATATACCCTTTCATAATCAACTTAAAATATAAACCGGATGATAATACGACAATCATGGCCGTAATCAATAAAGGTTTATTCGGTCCTCAGATTGTTCGCTTTTTCAATCAATTGACAAATATAGTTCTACCGATAGATTCCGATTCGGAGGCCGATAGACTTAGCTACGAACTATCATTCGATTGGCTCAGAATGACAAATTTTAGGGATGAAAATCACCCTGAATTTCTATCCCATGTCAAACGTTTAGTTCAAGCCATTGGGAATAAAGATATAATCAAGAACTATTTTATTAAACAAGAAAAGCCAAAAATAGTTCCCTGTCTGTTATTTAATCTCGATGGAAAAAATCGCGTGTCTTGGAGCGGAAAGGCGATTCCTCCCGAGGTGACTCTGAGTGTCGGAAAAAAAATCGATGAATTTTCTACCCAAAATGACATTTTTCTTAATTTGCTTCCAGAAAAAGCCGTTCTGGAAACAATTGTGGGAATGGCCGTTCCCTTTTATCTTCATCCAGAATATAAATCTTCCTGGGATGACCCAATGGGTGGTGTATCGGCGACACCCATGAGCGTTTGGAATCATCGTAATGTTCTCGTAAAAACACCATTTATGCAAAATCTGATGACAAAGATTAAAAGTCAGATTTAATTTTTTTTGGCTCTTGACAGATAATTTTTACAATACTAGTATTAAATCACCATGTGGCCGGCGAACCACAGATTCTTTTTATTTTCGGAAAAACTTCTTGATTTTAAGGAAAGAAAGGAGGTGAAATAGGCGTGAAAAAAATCCTTTTATCTTCGTTTTTGGTATTAGCGGTATTTGCCATAGTCGGTGCCGTAAAGGCCGGTTTCGATCAGTACGGCTACAACTACAAAGCCAGGATATTCAACGGAACAGGCGAAAGCTGGGCTTTAGCCAAGGGCCTTCCAGCCGATTATTATGGAGTCTATTCCAAAGATAAAATCGTCATGAAATGGAATGATGAATGGGATAGGGGGAATGCCGAAGGGTGGACTAGGGGGCCGTATCGTGCCTGGGAAGATAATGAATGGAATGGCAAGGCCGGAGGTTCGGGTCAAGTCTGGCACTATAAAATCGTTTGGGTCGGGCCGGAACTTAAAAATAGTCCATACTGGCATGAGGGAGGCTACCCGATCTGGGGACAGTTTGAGGTTGTAATGGATCAAGGGCAAGATCCCAATGTCGGACCGGGTCATATGTGGTTTACCGATCCGGGAACCAACTCAGGATACGGATCATTTGTATCACCGACTCAGTTGCCATAAAAAAGCAAAGTAAGAATCGACAATTGTATTTTGTAAGCCCGTCACTTTTTCGTGGCGGGTTTTTTTACCTCTACCACCTACGAGGTGAGATTTGGGTTTCTGTTACAAGGTAAATTGACTGTTAATTTACTTTTTGATAAAATGCCGGCATGCAAGTCGAGTTCAGGAAAAAAAACGGAGAATTTCTCGGGCCTCCAAATTTATTAAAAAATATCGTTTTGGCACAATTGGGCCTTCTTTCAAATACATTGGAGAAAAAATTTATGGAAAATCAGCCGACAGGTTTTTTCGTCGATAAAATAGTAAGAGAACTTATAAGGAACCCGGACAACATTAAAAATGAATTTGAAAGATTTAACCAAAAAACACCATTTCTCAAAATTCCATACAGAATCATAACAGCTCTCTTTCCCGAGTCTTCTTTGGGGTTAGGCGAGGTGGTTGCTGATGAACATCCTTTATCAAAGGTACATTCTCTGATAACTTTCAGATATGATGAAAAAGTAGGAGAGAAGACATATAGAAAAAGAAAAGGTACAGTCCGTAGGAATCTGAGCTTTATTATAGATAAAGAAGGAAAAGTTGAGGATTTTAAATACGATTACGATCATGGATACGAAAGCGGAAGAGGAACGCATTTTAATACAGCTGTCAGAGTAGAAGGAGAATTTGATCCAAAAGATGGAGCGGTCAAAAGAATCACCGAAGAAAAAGATGAACAGGTAACTTATGACGGATATACTACAGATCAGGATGTAAAATATACTTTTACTCTTACATCTAACGGAGTCCAGATAACAGTAAATATTCGAGAAACGTTGCCAGACGGTTCACATCCTGACAGCAGAGATATCACATTAAAAGAAGCACAGGAAAACCCTCGCTATCGAAAAATAATAAAAAAATTCCCCCCGACCGACTTTTCGTTCCTTTTCAAGGATTTCGCCTGATACACCTACGAGGTGGGATTTGGGTCTTTGTAATCTACTTAAACGTGCAAATCGTATGGAAATATAGTGAAGCCTATAGTAAAATATACTTTATGTCAAGAGAAAATGGTTTTTCCAATCTTCCAAAAGATTTTGCGACTCCCGGCTCATGGTTTCTAGGTCAGGATAGAAGATATGTCGTAGCCGAAGAGCGAACTTATGTAAAGCGTGGAACTTCTTCAAAGATCTTGAAAGCCTTTGATCTGCGAAATGATATGGTAGTTGCGGTCAAAACTCTTGAGGAAGATGCAGCGCGGGATATAAACTACAGATCTATGCTATTTCGAGAAGGCAGAGCAATGTCCAGGTTTAATCATCCAAACATCGTCAAATTTTATGATCTTGTGATGGAAAGAAAAGGTGAAATAAATACCCCGCATATTATCATGGAATTTGTCGATGGGGAAAGTCTGTTGGATCGACTAAGAGATGATAACCAGGGACCGATGACTCCTGATGAGATCATAGATATATCTTTTCAGATGGCTTCAGCTTTGGACTATATCCACAAAGAAGGAGCAACTCACGGCGATGTTAAACCAAATAATATTTTAAAATCTATTGACGGAGCTGTGAAGCTGACGGATTTTGCTAATTCGAATTTTGTCTCCCTCAAAAACGCCAGATTCTTTTCACCCGGATATAGTGCGCCAGAAATGGCGCTCGACCGGGCAAACACGCCTTCGACGGATTTATTTTCTTTCGTCGCGACAGTATATGCACTAGTTCACAATGCCTTGCCACCAGATGTCGCCATGAAAATTGAACCGCAGTTTCTAGATATCAGGAGATACGAAATAAGCAATGAAGCGAATGAAGGACTGAAAGCCTTATTTCGTAAGGGTATGGCTTTTGATCCAAGCAAAAGATTCTACCTGTGCTCAGTCTTTGCTAATCGATTCGCCAACCTCTTCCAAAATGCCAAGAATCTTTAGCTTCTAAAAAATCTTCCACTTTACCACTTCAACCCCGGAGGTTGGATTTCGGGTCTTTGGGAGGCTATAGAAGATAGGAAATTTCGGACTTTTTGAATCAGTTATCGATTTGCTCGAAAAGGTAATCTTCCTGATACACCTA
>JAJYIX010000030.1:0-2643 GCA_021789865.1 bacterium | reverse complement strand
GGTGAGATTTGGGTCCTCAGAGAAATCTAAATTAGCTTTTTGTAAGAATTTCTGGTAGCATTTATTTATGCTAACGGAATTCAGAAAATTAAAATCGAACGAACCTTCATGGCTTCCAAATAGAGTAAAAGATCTGGGAATCGCCTGTTTTGGGCTGCTTTCCAATTCATTTGAAAGAGAAGCCACAGAAAAACAGCCTTTGGGATTTGCTATAAAAAGGATTATGGATTATTTGGTCAAAAATCCAACTAATATTGACCATGCTTGTCAACAACTGAAAAGAGAAGAGAGGTCTTCTCTTATCGAAAGCGTTTTTCCCGAAGCAACACTTGGTTTCGGGAAAATTACTTCGGATGTGAGAGGAACTGAGGCTGGCCACAGAAGGTTTTTCTTTTATTACGATGAATTAAGCGATAAAGTCAACAAAAAGCGAAAAGGATTAGTCTCTAGAAAATTGACTTTTTTACGGGATCGCGATGGAAATGTGGAAGAGTTTACTTTCAGTAAAGCTCACGAATATGATGATAAAACCGGTCAGTATTACAAAAGTAGAGTCCAGGCGGAAGCAGTTGTGAAAGATGGCAAAGTAACTTCCCTGCACGAATTAAAGGAAGAAAAACGCGGTAATTTCAATGATGATTTCGATGCGGTTGAATACCATTATTATCTGGATGAAAATGGCCATTTGAAAATCGACGTGCAATTTTGGGAGTTTAGTGAAGTCGGATACCGGCCAAAAAATATGGATTTTGAAGCCGCTTTAGTTGATGTTCATTGTCAAACCCTCATAAAGAAATTCCCCCCGACCGATTATACTTTTCTATTTCATTCCGGGAGGAATAAACTTTCATGATGCGCCCAATCTTGAATATTCCTATTTTTTTTGTATAATTTACACCAATGAAAAACGCGGCAGAGTCACGCCAAGGACTAAAGAATCCTGGTCAACAAGGATGGCTCATTACTGCCTTGGCTCTCCTTTCAAACAAATTTGAATCCACGCTGATCCGTACCCAACCTATGGATGCGGTAGTTCAAGAAATTATGAATACATTCGTCGCTAATCCGAACAATGTTCAAAACGAATTGGCTAAGGTAAAAAAAGGGAAAAAATCAGCTGCTCTTGAAAAAATCTTTCCAGAAACGAAGCTTCATCTCGGCAAACTGGACGCAATTGTTAATCGTGATTATTTACCCAATCACGTGCAATATCAGGTAATTTACAAAGAGGATCTTGATAGTTTGACTCACCGCATCAGACAAGGCATTGTTGGCAAATCATTGTCCCTCCTGGTTGATCCTTATGGGCAGATATGTGAGATAAAATTTTTTGAATTACATAGCACGTCAGCAAAGGATAAGAAAGTAGGAGAAGCGCAAATGGCTGAAACAGAAATCGCACTGGAAAATGGAAAAATCGTCAGCGTGGAACAAAAAAAAGAAAAAAAAGATTATGATAGACCAGAAAAAAATATTGGTATTAAGTATATTATGAATCAGTATACAGATGGATTAGTAGTCCTCAGCTTTTTGACGAAAGGATATGACTATCAAGTTCTTGAAAAATTATTGACAATTTCCGATGCCAGGAAGAGTCAACAAATCAAGCAAATAATGTCCGACCTGCCTCCCGACAACTTCGATTATCTTTTCCGAGAATAATTGCCCATTCCACCTCAACCCCGGAGGTTGGTTTTCGGGTCTTTGGGAGGCTATAGAAGATAGGAAATTTCGGGCATTTTGAATCAGTTATCGATTCGCTCGAAAAGGTAATCTTCCTGATACACCTACGAGGTGGGATTTGGGTCTTTGAGATAGCCCACGTTGGTAAAGAATGTGATAAAATAATCTCGTATGGCGGTGGAAAGACAAGTACTTTTGGAAAGGGTAAATAAGAATCAAGTAGCTTTTCTTCACTCACTCCTCACAAGGTATAAACAAAGAGCTGATTTATTGGCTGATCAGGATTCTGTCAATATAGGTGAGCCCAGTGACTTTTTAAAAAGTGCATTTGGTTCAAGGATGGCGAGAAAATTCGCCTTGTATGAATTCGTTCCTGGCACGCTTGGTGGAGAGCAGGTGGATATGTGTAGAGCGAGAGTAAGAGATGGAAATTTTTTAGTGGCGGCTAATATGGATTTTTTTTACTTTCAAAAAAGTTCCAAACTCAGGCAATTGACTTTGACAGTAATGCGCCATAATTCTGATAAGCAAATGAATGTCGCTAGAAAGATCATCGTACAGGTCGATAAAAACGGTCGAATCGTGAGAATCGTTGACTCAAAGCTCACAAAAGAAAAGCACAAGCATTCTTTTACGGGAATAAAACGTACATATGTCCTTAAAAAAGACGGCAAAGTAAACACGTATAAAACGTCGATCAAGAGAAATGAACGAGCCGAAAGCTGGGAACCTTTGAAAAATGATTATCCTGAAGAAGATCAGATAAAAAAACTTCTCGATACCACTATCTGATTTGCCACTTACGTTCCGGAGTCGACATTCGGCATTACTAGAAGGCTCTAAAGTTCATGAATTTTTGTTAATTTTCTTTAAGCAGAGAGTCTACTTCTTTGAGAAGGTTCTCAACCTCAAGATAATTTTTTTTCATAAATTCTTCCTCGGCCAACTTGATTTTAGAAT
>JAJYIX010000029.1 GCA_021789865.1 bacterium | reverse complement strand
TGCCGCTGCAATCACGAGGTGGTATCCTGAGGTAAAAAGCGCCATCGGACCGCCCATTGAGGACGGTTTTTATTACGACGCCAATTTTGGGGACAACAAAATCAGCGAGGATGATTTTCCTAAGATAGAACAAAAAATGCATGAGATAGTAAAAAGCTGGAAGTTTTTTGAGCGAATCGAAAGATCTGCGGAGGATGCTAAAAAAATATATAAAAATAATCCTTACAAGGTCGAACTCATCGAGGAATTCGCTAAAAAGGGTGAAAAAATAAGTTTTTACAAAGCAGGTGATTTTGAGGATTTATGCCGCGGTGGGCACATCGAAAATCCTGACAAAAATTTAAAGTATTTCAAACTCATGTCGGTTGCCGGAGCCTATTGGCGAGGAAGCGAAAAAAATAAAATGTTGACTCGCGTATATGGCACTTGTTTTTTTAACAAAGATGAGCTGGAGAAACACTTAAAAATGGTCGAAGAGGCAAAAAAACGTGACCATCGGAAGTTAGGACGCGACCTGGACCTTTTCGTTTTCTCTGATTTAGTCGGAAAAGGATTGCCTCTTTTGACACCCAAAGGAACGACAATAAAAAGATTGCTCGAGCGGTTTATTGTCGATGAGGAAATCAGACGAGGCTATCTGCACGTCTCGACGCCTCCTATCGCCAAGGTTGACCTTTACCGAACTTCGGGACACTACCCTTACTATAAGGACACGATGTATCCGCCGATGGTCGTCGACGAAGAAGAGTTAATATTGCGTCCAATGACCTGCCCGCATCATTTCGCGCTTTTCAAAACACGGCCACATTCATATCACGAGATGCCGATTCGATATGCGGAAATATCTCCACAGTTTCGTTACGAAAAAAGCGGTGAGCTGACAGGGCTTATAAGGGTTCGAACATTTTTGTTGTCAGACGCCCACATTATTACTCCTAAGGATATGGCCAAGAGTGAAATCGTAAAAGTTCTCGACCTAATTTCTCACGTGAATAAAGCTTTCGGACTTAAAAAGGGACTCGATTATCGATTCCGTCTGTCTTTGGGCAATCGAAAAGACGACAAAAAATACTATAAAGACGATGAGTCGTGGGAGTTTGCCGAAAATGTTTTAAGGGAAGTATTAAAAGGCCAGGACGTACCTTATTACGAAGCGGAAAACGAAGCGGCTTTTTACGGTCCGAAAATCGACGTTCAAATGAAAAACGTCAATGGAAAGGAAGATACTGCTTTTACGGTCCAGTACGATTTCGTCATGCCAAAGAGATTCAAGTTGAGCTTTGTCAATAAGGATGGCGCCGAAGAAGAGCCCGTCGTCGTCCACCGGGCGTCCCTTGGGGCTTTTGAAAGAACAATGGCTTTTTTAATTGAACATTACGGGGGAGCTTTACCCTTGTGGCTTTCACCGATTCAAATCGCCGTCCTTCCGGTATCCGAAAAGCTAAACGAATATGCCAAAAAGATCAAGGAGCAATTATCGATATCCGGTTACAGAGCAGAGTTATATTCTGAAAATAAAACGCTCGGAGCCAAAATCAGGGAGTCGACGTTGCAAAAAATTCCCTACATGGTTATAATTGGAGAGAAAGAGTTGAGAGACGATAAGATTAGCGTCAGGACAAGAGAAGGACAGGATATGGGTCAGTTAAACATTAATCAGTTTGTCGATAAATTAAAAGCTCAAATTGAGAACTTTTCATAAAGTACAGTACCGTCCAAAAAAGTTTTACACCATAAACTATCGTATCGAGGCTGTCGAGCTTCGAGTCATTGACGAAAAAGGTGAACAGGTTGGGGTGATTAGAAAGGACGATGCTTTGAGACTGGCTCAAGAAAGGGGAGTCGACCTTGTCTTGATAGCCCCGCACGCCAAACCACCGGTCGCCAAAATAATCGATTTTAAAAAGTTCTTGTACCAGGAAGAAAAAAAGGAAAAAGAAGCTCGAAAAGGAATAAAAAAAAGTGTCGGAAAAGACGTCAGCCTTTCTCTTTTTATCGGCCCGGCCGACTTGGAAAGGCTCATAAAAAGAGGCAAAGAGTTTTTGGATGAGGGGCATCAACTTAGGATAAATTTGCTTTTAAAGGGGCGGGAGGTGGCTAAAAAGCCGATGGCATTCGATTTAATAAACAGATACATTTCCAGCTTGGGCGAACTGAACGTTTCCAAACCTCCTCGACTCGAAGGAAGAGTAATAAGAGCTGTAGTTGCGAAAAAGAAATAAATAATTTATAATAAGGTTTCGATTCAATAATAAATACTCATCATCGGGAGGTTTATCTATGAAAACAAAACAGAAAGTCAGAAAATCGGCGGCGAAAAGATTTAAGGTTACCGCAGGGGGTAAAATTCTTCATCGTTCGCAAGGATTTAGACATTTAAGATCGAAAAAAGGGAAAAGAAACTTGAGACGCCTTAAAATGATGAAGTCCGTTGTGGGCGTGTATAACAAGAAACTCAGGAAAATGTTAGGCATATAAGTTGTTTAGTCAATATGGTCAGAGTCAAATCAGGAATCCAGACGAAAAAAAAACACAACAAAGTGATGAAAATGGCCAAGGGTTATTGGATGACCCGCCATAAGCAGTTTGGCAAGGCCAAAGAAGCCGTTCTTCATGCCGGAGAATACGCCTTCGTTGGGAGAAAAAGAAAGAAAAGGGACTTTAGGAAACTTTGGATTATCAGAATAAACGCCTCTTTGAGGGCAAAGAAGCTAACCTATAGCCGTTTTATTAACGCTCTCAAATTAAAGAAAGTCGGAATCGACCGTAAAATTATGTCGCAGATAGCCGTAGAACACCCTCAAGTTTTCGATAAAATCGTCGAAAAAGTCAGTTAACCTGCTTATTGTTAAAAAGTCTCCCTTCTATTATAATTTCATTTATCATGGAGCCTAAAAAATATGAGGATGAGATTAAACAAGCTTCGAACGAAAAGGATTTAGATGAGTTGGAAATCAAGTACCTCGGCCGCAACGGAACCATCAATTCATTACTACATAAAATCAAAGAGATCCCCGCTGATGAAAGAAAAGAATACGGTCAAAGGGTCAACCAGTTGAAAAAAGACTTGACTGATTTAATTCGTTCACAAAGAAAAAACCTCTACGGTAAATCGCCCGATTCTTATTTTGATGCAAGTATTCCCGGTAATAAATTTCCGAAAGGAAGCCTTCACATCATATCATATGCGGTTGAAGACATTACCAGGATTTTCGAAAAAATAGGTTTTATTAGAGTTTCTTATCCCGAAATCGATTGGGAATATGGAGCTTTCGAATCTTTGAATATGCCGAAAAATCATCCGGCTCGGGATGACGTTGAAGCTTCCTTTATAGATTTTCCCGAGAATAAGGAACTTGGAAAAATGGTCCTCACGCCCCATACTTCAAACGGCCAAAACCGGGAAATGCGTAGAGTAAAAAATCCTCCGATTAGAATGATAAATATCTCAAAATGTTATCGTCCCAATTGGGACGCGACTCATACGCCAATGTTTCATCAATTTGAGGGTCTTTGCGTGGACAAATCAATCAGCATTGTCCATCTCAAAGGCACACTGGATTATTTCGCCGAAAAATATTTTGGAAAAGATACCAAAACAAGGCTCCGTCCCCATCATTTCCAGTTTACCGAACCCTCTTTTGAAGTCGACGTCACCTGTACCGTTTGCAAGGGAACCGGGAGGATCGCTGGTGGCAAATGCAAAGTATGCAAATCGGGTTGGCTTGAGCTTGGCGGAACCGGTATGGTTCACCCATTTGTATTAAAAGAAGGCGGTATCGATCCGAGAGTTTTTAGCGGTTGGGCTTTTGGTTTTGGAATCGAAAGAGTGATTATGATGAAATACGGTCTCGACGATATTAGAAATTACTATTCTGGAGACATAAGATTTTTGGAGCAGTTTTAAATTCGCAAACTCTTTAACTCGTAACCCATTAGGTCAATATATAATAAACATGAATATTAAAATAACACACAATTGGTTAATGGAATATTTGGAAACCGACGCCACTCCGGACGAGATCAAAAGGTTTTTATCCCTTTCCGGACCATCGATCGAGTCGGTTACCAAAGTCGGCGATGATTATGTCTACGACGTAGAAGTCATTTCCAACCGAATCGATTATGCCTCTGTTGTAGGCATCGCCCGCGAAGCGGCAACGATTTTGCCAATGTTCCACAAAAGGGCTGAATTGAAAATGCCTCACGTCGTTTTTCCGGAACCTGACAACGATGATCAACGGGACGTTCTCGAGGTCATTGATCCAAAAAATTTATGCCCAAATAAATATGCTGTGGTCATGGAAATCACGGTTGGAAAATCGCCTTCATATGTCAAAAATCGTCTCGAAAATTGCGGGGTCAGATCCCTAAACAATCTCATCGACATCACAAATTACGTCATGATTGAAACGGGACATCCCTGTCATGTGTTCGATTATGATCGTCTTAAAACCGGGAAAATACTGGTCAGAAAAGCCAAGGACGGAGAAAGTATCATCACCCTTGACGGAAAAAATCATCTTTTGAATTCGAATGACGTTGTCTTCGACGACGGTACCGGCCGAATCGTTGATCTGCCCGGAATAATGGGTCTTCAAAATAGCGTCGTCACCGACAAAACAAAAAAGATAATTTTTTGGATCGAGACTAATGACCCCAAGCTTATAAGAAAAACGTCAATGAGGCTTGGGATCAGAACATTAGCCGCTTCGATCAATGAAAAAAATCCCGATCCTGAAGCCGCGTTTTCTGCCTTTAAAAAGGGAATTGCACTGTTTCAAAAAATCGCCCATGGTAAAATCATCGGAAAAATCCTCCAAATTGGTCCAAAAACTCACAAGATCAAAAGCATAAAGATATCTTATGAAAATTTTGACCGTCTGATCGGTGTTAAAATCGAAAGATCGACGATCAACAATATTTTAACCAACTTGGGTTTTAAAATATTGAAAAAAAGCGACTCGGAAATTTTAGTCGAAGTACCTTCTTATCGAGTCGCCGACGTCTCCATAGGAGAAGACTTAGTCGAAGAAGTGGCACGAATTTACGGCTATCACAATATTCCGTCGGTTCTCCAACCACCCGCATATGTGGAACAGCCTAAAGATATGGAGGATCTTTTCGTGTTTCAAAGCAAATTAAAAACGTTTTTGAAACACCTTGGTTTGAATGAAGTTATCAACTACTCGATGATTTCCAAACAAATGATTGAAAACAGTTTATTGAGAACTGAGGATCACTTGAAACTAAATAATCCCATCTCCGAAGAGATTGAATATTTAAGGCTGTATTTGACTCCTTCTTTGTTAAAGAACGTCAAAGACAATGAAGGAAAGAAAGACGAGCTGCGATTTTTTGAAATTGCCAAAGTGTACGAGCCCAGACCGAACGACTTGCCAATCGAAAAGTATCATCTCATAATCACCGTCAATACCAGCATAGAAGAATTGAAAGGAATGATTGCAGCTTTATTTGAAGAAATGAATATTGCGAATCCCGTCTTTGAAAACGGTAACCATGAATTCTTTGATAAAAACATCCAGGGGGAAATAAAAATTTCCGGCGAACGGGTCGGTACATTCGGCAAAATCAATCCGGAAATCAAAAGACGGTTTGGGATTACAACCGATGCTTTTGTCGGCTATTTTAACTTCCAAAAAATAATCAGTTATTACAAGCCGTTCAAGAAATGCCAACCGATAAATCCTTATTCAACCATAAAACTCGATAAAACATTTACCATCAATAAGGATGATACGTATCAATCGATAAAAGAAAAGGCATTCAACAAATCCAGTTTATTAAGGCGAGTAGAATTTGTATCCTTTTTTGAAAACAAACTTACCTTGAGATTCTACTATTCGTCGACAAGCAGGAATATCACCGAAGAAGAGGCCAAGGCTGAACTAGTTTAGGGAGTCGGAGTGGCGTTCCAAGGCATGCCGACACCAAAATGTACCGTCGACTGACCTTGTTTATCATTCTGGGTTGTACCGACAATCTGCAGAGTATAATCGCCATTGGAAACCGCTATCGTTTCATCTATATTCCGGGTATCACTGTCATAATTTTTTATCGTCGAACCGTTGAGATTGATTTGGACATTTTTTAGCGGGGTAATTGTCGTCAAGGATGCTTGAATTTCAACGTTGCCGGCCGGGATAGTGCTTTGGTCACCGGGGTTGCTAATAGACACGATAACGTTGTCCGCTGAATCTCCGGAGACCTGAGTTGGTGGGTGGAATTTCGGGTCGGTTTGAGTCGCCACCCATTTATCAATTCCTTCCTGCCAGCGATTTTTACCGTCGGTCGATACCGGGTCCGATTCCGTAAAAACGATATAATCTTTATTATCGTAAGCGCCATTTTTTATCTCCACGTCGTTTGCCAATAACCCGTCACTTTTGGAAATTTTCAATGTTTTATAAAAGGGCGAGATGTTTTTCGGTTCCGTCCCGTCTATAAAATATTCCGCTCTGGTCGGATAACCGTCTTTCGGCAAACCACCAAGGTAAGCGTCTATCGTCACCGCTTTGACGTCGTCAGGCTTATCCGGAATACCATCGCTATACTTTTTCAGTAACGCTTGCATTACATAGTAAAAAATCGGTGAAGCTCCGGTTTCTCCCGAGCTGATAATAGGGTTCATGGGTGTATTGTCGTTGTTGCCGACCCAAACACCCACCGTAATTGATTTCGTGTATCCGACAGCCCAGTTGTCTCTCTTATCATCGGTCGTACCTGTCTTGACGGCGACCGTCTTACCGGGGACGTTGAGATATGAGTTCGGTCCGAACTCCATCGTTCGGGCGTTGTTGTCGGACAAGATGTGGGAGATAAGAAAGGCAATCTCCGGAGAAAGAACCCGCTTCCCTTTATTGACGGCCTCTTTATATAAACTTTTTCCGTCGAAATTGTCGATCTCGATGACCGATGACGGGTCGTGTCTGACGCCTCCGTCAGCGAATACCGAATATGCCGACGTCAAATCAAGTAGCGTTGTTTCACCACCGCCGAGGGTAACCGCCAAACCAAAACGATTCATATTATCTTGCGAAGGATAAAAATTACTCATACCCATGTCGTATGCTTTTTGCAAAAAATCTTTAATACCAATCATCGCCAACATTTTAACAGCTGGAATATTTTCCGAATTACCAAGCGCAAATCGAACCTGCATCGGTCCTCTGAATTTACCGTCATAGTTGACCGGTTCATAAGGTTTATCAGTCGTCTGACCGGTCGTAAAATCCGTCGGAACGTCCATGAGAACCGTTGCTGGCGTGTAGCCCTTTTCAAAAGCGACGCTATAGGTAATTGGTTTCATGGCGCTGCCTGGCTGACGAAGGCCCAAAGCGGCGTTAAATTTACCGAATTTCGGATCGTTATAATCATAGCTGCCGACCATCGCCAATATCTGGCCAGTTTGTGAATCCAAGACGACGACGGCACCGTTGGTGGCGTTGTAACCTTTGAGTTTTTCGATCTGGTCTTTGACGATTTGCTGAACTTGTTGTTGGACGTCAAGATCAAGAGTTGTCTTGACGATGACCCCATTATTTATAAGCTGCGGACCGTATTCCTTGTCCACCAAATCTTTGACGTAAAAAACGAAGTGAGGGGCGTTGATGTCAAGATTCGATGGCGCAAATCGAATGGCGTTAAGACTGTCGTCGGCCTGTTTTTCCTGATCGGCCGTAATATATCCGTCTTCTTTCATTCGCCGGAGTACGTCCTGGGTGCGACCTTTCCAGGCGTCTTTGACGCCGATAAACGGCGAGTACCCAGACGGATCTTGTGGCAGACCGGCCAGTATGGCGCATTCCACCAAATTCAATTCTTGGACCGGTTTACCAAAATACCCTTTAGCGGCGCTTCCGACACCCCAAAATGTCCCTCCGTACGGGGCTTCATTCAGGTACATGAGCAGAATGTCGTCTTTCTTGTACTTTTTGTCTACTTCATAAGCCAATATCCATTCCTTGATTTTTCTCGAAATTGTTTGTTGGGACGTCAAAAGAACATTTTTTATAAGCTGCTGGGTGATCGTCGAGCCTCCTTGGATTTTGCCTCTGAAGACGATGCTCAAAATCGAACGGAGAATGCCGGTTTCGGATATTCCTTGGTTGGTATAAAAATTTTTGTCTTCGGTTGCGATTGTCGCTTCCTTCAAATATTTTGGAATCTGATCAAAAGTGACCGGGATACGATTTTTATCTTTATACATGTCGTAAAGGACTTGGCCGTTTCGATCCAAAAATTCCGTTGAAGAACTTGTTTGTTGGGAAAGTTTTGTCGGCGAAGGAAGATCCCGAGCATACCAAGCAAAAAGAATGAACGAAAAGATAAATCCGGCGAATATCAATCCGACTAAAATCAGAAGTCCCCTGGCGATCAATTTTTGTTGTCGATAACGATCACGAAAGCGGAGTCTTCTTGATTGATACATACTGAAAAAGTATAACAAAAAAATGGTCTAAATTCTCAATATTGAACCCGAACTGAAGCAATCCTAAAAATAAAAAACGTCCACCAATTTCGATATTTTTTTAAGGTCGTGCATAAAATATATCATTTGTTTTTTGATATTATGATTTTATGCTAAAATATACTTATGAAAATTTTCGGAAAAAAAATGAAAAAAGAGGCGATTTGGAAAGTTATCATCGTCGTTTCGTCACTTTTCTTGATCGCTTCATCCCTAGCGCCATTATTTATACGATAAATCATGACGGATCTCGATGAGCCAATCACCAGTCTGCCTCGGACCAGTCCTCTCACGATAAAAAAGTTGAATAAATTGGGAATTAGAACAATCATCGATCTATTGAATTACTTTCCGTCCAGACATAAAGACTATTCTTTAGTATCCGCGATCTCAAGTCTTCAGGAAGGTGAGGTTGCGACGATCATCGGCCAAATTGTCGATTCGAAATATCAAATCACAAGACAAGGCACCCGTCTCCAAGTATTTAAAATCAAAGATCCGTCCGGAGAGATCCAAGTGACTTTTTTTAATCAACCCTATCTTTTAAAGCTACTCAAGAAGGGGGGTTTCGTATATGTTTCCGGTACGGTAAAATATTTCGGTAAAAATAAAATTCTCGAGCCGGCCGATTATGAAATAAAAAAAAATTCCCCTCCGATTCATACTGGTCGCTTGGTACCGATCTACCCGGAGACGGCGGGCATATCTTCAAAGACGATCAGGGAAAAAATTTTTCCCATTGTCTCGGATGGATTTTTACCTGTCGAATGGTTACCGGAAAAAATCGTCGATTACAACAGTCTTATGGACGAAAAATCGGCTTACCGAGAAATTCATTTTCCCCATTCTTACGAACTTTTGATGAAGGCGCGAAATCGACTCGCCTTTGATGAGATCTTTCTAATTGAAATAGTTTCGGCGTTGAAGAAGGCCGAATGGAATAAAATCAAATCCGAAATAAAAATTTCAACCGACAAAATAATCCAAAACGAATTGAATACATTTATAACAACCCTCCCTTTTGACCTTACCTCGGCGCAAAAAAAAGTCATAGAGGAAATAAAATCGGATCTCGTCAAAGACCGTCCGATGAACAGATTTTTGCAAGGAGAGGTTGGTTCGGGAAAGACGGCGGTGGCCGCGGTTATTTCTTACTTATTTTTTCTAAACGGTTATAAGACCCTTCTTATGGCCCCAACAGAAATTCTCGCTCAACAGCATTATCAGACTATGCTCCAACTTTTTAAAAACCATGGACCGGAAACGATTCTTATAACCGGAGCGACAAAAATCAAGACGCGACAAAAAGCCATCTCGAATGCCCAGGTCATCATCGGAACCCATGCTCTCCTAAGTGAAAAAAATATTTTTGATAAAGTCGGTCTGGTAGTTATAGATGAACAACATCGTTTTGGAGTTGCTCAAAGATCAAATCTTTTGTCAAAAGGGGATAAACCCCACCTTTTGACGATGACAGCTACTCCTATTCCCAGAACGGTCGCCTTGACTTTGTTCAGGGAATTGTCGCTGTCCATAATCGATGAAATGCCCAAGAATAGACTTCCGGTAAAAACTTTTTTGGTCGATAAGAAAAAACGTAACGATTGTTATGACTGGATCAAAAAGGAAATCTTCAAAGATAAAATTCAAATTTTTATCGTCTGCCCTTTTATCGAAGAATCGCAAAATGAAACAATGAAATCCATCAAGGCGGCCAAACAAGAATTTTCCCGACTTGAGGGGATTTTCCAAAATTTTCGCCTTGGACTGTTACACGGTAAATTAAAACCCAGGGAAAAAGACACGATCATGAATGATTTTAAGGATAGGAAAATCGACATTTTGGTTTCGACACCGGTCGTGGAAGTCGGCATCGACGTCCCAAACGCAACCGTTATGATTATCGAAGGAGCCGAAAGGTTCGGACTTGCCCAACTGCATCAACTGCGGGGTCGCGTCGGCCGCGGCAACAGGCAATCCTATTGTTTCCTTTTTTCCGAATCGGAAAATCTTGATAACAATAAAAGACTTAATCTTTTCGTCAAAACCACAAGCGGTAACAAATTGGCTGAAGCCGATCTGGACATCCGGGGTCCGGGGAACATTTTCGGGTTGGAACAACACGGCCAAATCAGTCTAAAAATCGCTTCATTGGCCGATATCAACTTGTTGCAAAAGACTTCAACGGCGGTTGATTATTTCCTTTCCCATTACAAAGTCGACGACTTTCCCGACCTTAAGAAAAAATTGGAAACAGAACATTTTGGGGAGATCTCCCACGACTGAATCTCATTGGAAAGAAGACGTCAGATTATAAATCGGGGTTATGACTGACATGACCAGAAAGCCTACTCCAAGACCGAGAACAATCAATATCAGCGGCTCAATCAAGGTCGTCATCGACTTCGTCGCCAACTCCGATTCCATCTCGAAATATTTCGAAAGCCTCATCAAAGTATCGTCGAGGTTACCTGTCTGCTCTCCAACCAAACTCATTTGAACCAATATCGGAGGGAATATCCCTTCTTGTTCTAGGGAAACACCCAAAGACTGTCCTTTTTCGACTTTTCTTTTGACATTGGTGAACGCTAACTGGTATACACTATTCGATGTCGTTTCTATAATTATCGCCAAGGCATCCAAAATTGAAACCCCGGAACCGATGAGAATAGCTAACGTCCGGGTCGTGTCGACGAGAGCCGATATTTTGATAATTTCACCGAAGACCGGTAATTTCAGCAACGTTTGGTCATAAAGATACTTTCCATTTTTGGTGCTTATATATCGTTTGATTAGAGTCCAGGCGCCAAAAACAACCAGAATAATAATCGGCCAGAAGTGACTTGAAAAATCGGAAATGGAAATCAATATTTGGGTCGTCCATGGGAGGTTGATATTGAAATCCTTGTACAATCCCAAGAGTTTCGGGATGACGAAAGTGACCATGATAAACATAACGACGATCATGGCCGACACGACGACAATCGGGTAAATAAGGGCGCTTTTCAATTTCCCGGAAAACTCGCGTTCCTTTTCCAAATTGTCGGAAAGACGTAAAAGAATATCACCTAATTTACCGGAGGCTTCGCCGGACTTAACCAAGGCAATATATAAGTTCGGAAATTGTTTTGGGTATTTTTTTAGCGCCGTTGAAAACGGTTCTCCCGCCTTGATGCTGGCCGATATGTCGTTGACCATTTTTCTCAAAGAATCTTTATTGATTTGCCTTTTCAGAATTTCCAATGAGTCGACCAATGTCAGCCCGGCGTTGACCATAATGGCGATTTGTCTTGTGAAGTTTACGACGTCGTTGAAAGATATGTTACTTCCGAAAGAGGTAAACAATTTAATATTTTTGGATTCAACCGATGTAATTGAAATCGGAAAGTAGTCATTTTTTTGCAGATAGTCCAGCACGGCCGCTTTGGAGGCAGCTTCAATTTGCTTTTCCACCGGATTACCGTTTTTGAGAGCTTTATATTTGAAAAGCATGGTTTTAGACTATATTTGATCAATTTTGATAAATTTTTCTAATTCCTTGGGTCTAATCGCGTAGGAAAAGGCCGTTTCTTTGGTAATGAGACCGGCTCGGTACATGCTCAATAAATTTTTTTCGAAAAGAACCAGGCCTTCGCCCTCCGACGTTTCGAGAATATTGCTTATCAGATACGTCTTGCCTTCACGAATCGTCGTCGCCACCGCCGGCGTATTGACGAGAATTTCAACGGCCGGAACGCGCGTAATCGATTTCACTCTCGGTAACAGTCGTTGGGTGACGATCATTTTCAGCACGGTCGCCAATTGGTTCCTGACTTGATTTTGTTGGTGCGGAGGGAAATTGTCGATAATTCGGTCGATACTTTCCGGAGCCGAATTGGTATGGAGCGTTGAAAAAACCAGGTGGCCAGTTTCCGCCGCCGTTAAGACGAGTTGGATGGTGTCGAAATCGCGCATTTCGCCAACCAAAATGACGTCCGGATCTTCCCGTAATGCCGATTTTAAGGATAAATTCCACGAATGGGTATCCTGATGAAGCTCTCGCTGGGACACGATCGACTTGGCTTTCGGATAAAGATATTCCACCGGATCTTCGATTGTTATAATGTGACGGGCAAATCGATGGTTTATCTCGTCGATAATGGCCGCCAAAGTCGTTGATTTGCCTTCGCCGGTCGGGCCGGTCAATAGCACCAAACCTTGACGGAATTCTGTGCACTGTCTTAGAAAAGCCGGTAACATTAACTCTTCAAGCGTCCTAATTTTTTGGGCAATCAAACGAAAACTGGCGCAAAGACTTCCTTGCGCGTAATATATATTTATCCTGAATCGGCTATCTGAAAAAGAATATGCGAGATCCAGTTCTTTATTGGCAAAAAGATTTTCTTTTTGTTCTTCGGACAAAAATGAAAATAACATTTTTTCGATTAAGTCGGGTGTCAAAAGGGGAAGAGTGGTCAACTGGTATAGTTCCCCTCCGACTCTTATTGTCGGGTAATATTGGGCAATGAGGTGCAAATCCGACGCGTTTTTATCGATGACGAGTTGAAGCAAATTTGATAAGTCCATATTGAATTATGTCTCGGCGACTCTCAGAACCTCTTCGATGGTCGTGATGCCGTCTAAAACTTTTAAATAACCATCCTGTTTCATCATGATGAGACCCTCTTCTCGGGCTTGATTCTCAATTTCCTTGGCCGGCGCTTCTTTCAGAATCAGCTTATCGATGTTGGCGCTTACCATAAGGACCTCGAAAATGGCAATTCGACCAAGATATCCGGTATTGTTACACTGAGCACATCCTTCGCCCTTGGCAAGTTTTAATGGTTTGCTGTCGAAAGATTTTGGCAATAATGGTCCAAGAACTTCCTTGATGTTTTCTCTGACTTGAGGAAGCGGCTCATAAAACGTTTTGCAATATTCGCAAACTTTACGACAAATGCGTTGGGCGACAACCGACGTCAAGACTGAAGCGATGAGAAAGCTTTCGGCGCCCAAATCAATGAGTCTCGGAATGGCAGTGGCCGAATCGTTGGTATGAAGAGTCGAAAAGACTAAGTGGCCGGTGAGAGCGGCTTGGGTGGCTAGTTGGGTCGTCTCACGGTCGCGAATTTCTCCTACAAGAATTATGTTCGGGTCCTGTCGCAAAAAAGCTCTTAGGCCGTTTGCGAAAGTCAAGCCGGCCTGGGGATTTATTTGCACTTGATTAATACCCGTGATTTGGTACTCGACCGGGTCTTCCAGTGTCATAATATTGACACTTGGCTTGTTGAGCCTCGAAAGTATTGAATAAAGGGTAGTGGTTTTCCCGCTTCCGGTCGGTCCGGTAATCAGAATGATGCCGTAAGGTTTGACGATCGACTCACCGATATCTTTCAGTTGCGGACCTCGGAGACCGAGCTCAACGAGCGGTGGAATACCGCCTGTTTTTTTTAAAATTCTCATGACCACTTTTTCACCATCAACTGTGGGTAGGGTAGAGACCCTTAAATCGACCGCTTCGTCCTGAATGTTAAAACTGAACCGGCCATCCTGAGGGATCCTTTTTTCGTCGATTTTCATCTCTGACAAAATTTTTATACGAGATATCAGAGCTTCATGAATCGACTTCGGTAAAGATAATTTTTCATGAAGTATACCGTCAATCCGGTAGCGGACTTTAGTCCGATTTTCTTCAGGCTCGATGTGAATATCGGACGCCCGGCTTTTTATGGCAAACTCCAAAATCGTCGAAACAATTTTCGCAATCGGCGCTTCCGATATAGAGAGACCGATATTTTCGTTCTTTTTGGTGCGTTCGACCGGTGAATACTCTTTTAAAGCGTCACGAACTTCCGGAGACAGACTTTGACTGTAGGAAACATCTATCATACGGGAAATTTTATCCGATTCGGCCAAAGCCAAAACGATTTTCTTGCCGGTTTTTTTCTCCAAGAAATCGACGATCGCATTATTGAAAGGATCGGCCGTTCCCAAATAGACCGCATCTTCGGCGCTGTCGAACCTATAAGGAATCACTTGATAGCGCCTGGCAATTGATTCCGGAATGAACCCGAGAGCCTGAGAATCAACGGGGGAATTTTCCAGATCGACGTATGGGACATTTTGCAGTTCCGATAGAGCTTTTATTATCTCTATTCTCGGGATGTCCGAATACTGGTAGAGGTACTGGTCGATGTCGATATTTTTTTTTAAGCTTTCGACTTCATATTTATCGGCCTCTTTTTGAGCGACTTTTCCCGTCTCGATAAGTTTATTCAGTAATAATTTCGGACTGATATTCATAAAAAATACCCCTTAGTTCAACTATAGTTTGTTTTTTGCTAAAATTCAATAATGATACCCCTGCTTTTTATCACCAAGGATGCGCGTTTGGCAAAAAAATACCTCAGAGAAAAAAACCACCTAAAAGATAGTTATTTTTACGAGGTCGACAGGTTGTCGTCTCAATATTCGATACAGGACGTTAAGAGAGTCATTCGTGAAGTTTCGGTATTTGAGCCGAAAAAACGGATTTATTTTTTTCCCGATTTTCACTTGTCATCTTTTGAAGCTCAAAACGCTTTTTTAAAGGTGCTTGAAGAACCACCTGAAAATATTTTATTCGTATTGACGACGATAAATCGCGGTGCGCTGTTGCCGACAATCGTTTCCAGGGCGAAGATTATCAATCTGGCCAATCCTTCAAGAGACGGTAAAAAATTGTCGATTACCGATACCATGGAAAAATTTTTATCAAGTCCGGATTTAAGTCTATTATCCAACAAATCCTTTATCGGACTTGACAAGCCTGAAACCTCAAGGATCCTGGAACAATTGATCTTAATTTTCGAACCAAAATTGACGACCGACAAACCGGCTAAAAAAATCATTACGGAAATTCTTAGTAGCAAGATGCTTTTGGATAATAACAATCTTAATCCGCAGCTGACTCTCGACCACATCTTGATTTTTATTTATAACTGCTATAATGGACTTAAAGATGAAAAGTCTTAAAGGTTTTACCTTGATCGAGCTTTTGGTCGTCATCGCGATTATTGGTGCCCTGGCCGCTTTGCTTTTGCCAAATTATATGGAAGCACGTTTGAGGGCCCGCGACACCCAACGTAAATCGGATCTTACACAAATCCAAAAAGCCATGGAGCTTTACCGTCAGGATCAAACGCCACCCTCATATCCGGTCGCCGGAGCCAACAACAGTTTTACGATGTCGGCCGGAAGTTGTTGGTCAAGCGGCACCAGCTGTACCGGCGATATATATATGAATAAATTCCCAAGCGACCCATCGAACGGAAAACAATATTATTATAGCGTCAACAATACGAGCTTGACTTATACAATCTGTGCGTGTTTGGAGAATACGGCCGATTCTCAAAAAGCGGCCGATTTTAGCGTTT
>JAJYIX010000028.1 GCA_021789865.1 bacterium | reverse complement strand
TCAAAAGGCGAATTCTTGATCTTTAAGCTTTTTGTTGAAAATAAAAATAAACTGTTAAAACGGGAAACTGTTGCTCAGAAAATATGGGGGCAAAATTGGGAAGATAAATACTCTGACTGGGCTATGGATCGAATGATGTTCAGAATCAGGTATAAACTAAAACTCTTTGGTTTGGATCAAAAATTATTGAAAACTTTAAAAACGCGTGGTTTTATTTTCGGTTAATGGTTAATTCCAGCCAAATTCTTTCCAGATATGACTTTTTATCAGGATATTTTTCTTTCAGATTCAAAAGTTCATCATATGTTTGCCACCCGTTTACGAATCCATCCCTTGCCAACCGATGATTTTTTATTATTTGTCGATATCCTTCGTGCGAAGAATAATCTTTCATTTTTAAATATTTACTTAAGACAAAATTTACGTCATTTACGATCTGATCGTACGATTTTTCTCTGAGTTGTGGGAAAAAAACATCTATTATCCCTGACTTCTTTCCATATTCGGCAAATCTGTGGGGCGAGGCAAACATAGCTATCAATAGGTCTGTCCTGAGCATTTCTTTTACATGATAAGGTATATTATTTAGATTCATTTGCGATATGCCTACTCTAATTCTATTTAAAGTTTCGTCTGAAATTTGCGGGTTCGGATTTTCCTTTTCTAATTCGGCCTCAATTGCTTGCCAAAATATTCTTGTAGCTACTTGTAGCTTAATTCCGTCGTCGGGAATCTTTTCCCAATCTTTTCCAAGTTCTATCTGATTAGATAAGGTTTGGGTATCTTCGTTACTAACTAGCCCAACCACATCTGTTGACTGGCCATAAAAATCAAGTAGCTCATCACCTCTGATTTTTCTTTTCATAGGGATTAATCTGTCATAACTAGATCCGGACGGACCTCCTCGTACCGCAATATTATCTTTTGAAACCGTTTGAAAATCTACTGCTAGAAGCGGATAAATCATCTTATCTTTATCATATTTACCGTCCAAAAAAACTCCTGCTGAAAACTTAATAACAGAAATGCCGTCGGCTATATCGATTTTTCTTAAAGTAAGATATAGGTCATGATCTGCTGTCATGACACTATAACTGCCTCCTAATTGTGCCATTAATAACACGGGCGCCGATGTGCTGATAATCAAATCATATTTATTATGATCTAGGATATCGACTCTTTTAGCTGAGATTTCTTTCAAAAGATTATTGCTGAGTCCTTTTATAGCCCTACGTGGATTTTGAGACCATAGGACATAGTCTCTTGCCTGTTTTGTGTCATGGCCAAAACTTAAAGCAGCCGCCATTTTCGGAAGCAGATATCCTTTTAAATCTTCATAAAATGATTCTTTAGGTTTTTCTAATCTACAATCTATGTCGCTGCCTGACTGAATTTCTAAATAAGTTTTCTGTATGTCTGTCGGAAGATTTTCGTTTATAACCATATCTCCCAAATGCATATAAGAACGGAATAACCTGTTTAGTATATGTCTTCCGTGAGTTTCGCTTTCAGAGAAAGACGCAAGATCTCTGACACTATTATCTGTCAAAAATGCTGATTTTGAATTATTTAGGGCATAGTATAAAATTGGGTTCATAAGGCCGGTTATTATCCTTATGGCATGAGGAAATTGGTCAGGTTCGACTGGGGCATTTGCCGACTCTGGCGGTAATAAATTTCTATTAAAAAATTCGCCTTCGCCAAATAAACTTCTTAAAGAAACCTCTCTTATTGAATTGCCGGGCACTTCTTTTTTCTTAAAACGATTTAGTCTTGTCATTAAACTATGGAAACGAGCATCCATATTCCCAACCATTTTTTCAATCATTATCATATTGTAACTAAAATGTAAGTAAACTTTTATAGTTGAATATGCGGCTATTTTTTTCTATAATGCGCTATTATGTCAACCCATACATGTGATTCTTTCATAGTTTCCTGTATCGATTTCCGCTTCCAAAAATACATCCAAAAATGGCTTTCGAAAAATATGAAAGGGAAAAAGTACGATTACGTTGGTTTTGCTGGCGGAGTCAAGGATATGAAAACTATCATGGGCCAGCTCAAGATATCCGTCGACCTTCATCATATAAAGCAAGCTATTTTAATAAATCATGAAGAGTGCGGAGCCTATGGAAAATTATCCACCCATGACCGCCATGAAAAAGATTTGAAAAAAGCCAAAAAACTTGTTGAAAAGACTTATCCTCAGCTCAAGGTGACTCTCTTCTACCTTCACCTCGACGGAAAATTCGAGAAGATAAAATGATAAAATAGATCAATGCAAGAAGTTTCTGTTTACGACCCAACAATTACCGACAAACAAAGCTCAGTCCGTGGCGTCGGCCGCTACCTCCAAATCCTCAAAGAGAACTTCCCCGAATGGCAATTTATAGGTAAACCCGCTAACTCGTTAACACGCAACCATGAAACAGTTTTTATTAACCCCTTTTTCAACTTCCTTCAACCACCCCTTACCATAAAAAGAGTCGCCGACAAGCAGGTTGCCGTCATTCATGATTTGATTACCCTCAAATATCCTTCCCATTTCCCGGCCGGTATCAAAGGGCGCTTAAATATTTATTTGAATAAATTGGCCTTAAGAAATTACGACACGATTATCACTGACTCCGAAGCTTCCAAAAAAGATATTATTAACCTTTTGAGGCTTCCGGACGATAAAATAAGAGTAGTCTATCCGTGCCTACCTAAGTATTTTTTAAAATTGAAAATTGAAAATTTAAATTTGAATAAAAATTCAAAATTTAAAATTGAAAATTCCTTTTGTTTATACGTTGGCGATGCTACCTGGAACAAGAATCTCGTTAATTTAGCGCGCGCTATCAAGATAATAAATGTTAGTTGTGTATTTGTAGGGAAGGTTTTCAACCCGTTAACTCGCAAACATATTAACGAGTTAACGAGTTACAACAAATGGCAAGAAGAATATATCGAATTTATAAAGGAAACTGAAGGCGACAAACGCTTCATTTTTGCCGGATTCGTCACCGACTCCGATCTGATCAACTTATATCAACAGTCTAAATTAAATATATTGCCCTCACGCGACGAAGGATTTGGGTTTTCTTATCTGGAATCAGCCCGATTATCTTGCCCATCTGTACTTTCGGATATTCCGGTACTTCAGGAAATTTCCGGGGGCAACGCTTTGTTTTTTGACCCGAAAAACCCCAGTGACATTGCCGACAAAATCGGAGAGATATACTTCAACAGGGATATCGGAAAAAAATTAGGAGCCAAATCCAAAAAACGAAGCGAATTTTTCACTCCCGATAAATTCAAAAAGTCATTTTTAAATGCTATTTCGGATTGATACACCGGTCCCAAATTCACCTACGAGGTGTGCTCTGGGCCCGTATGGCGGTCTTTATCCTATCGAAAAAAGCCTTTTTGCGTTTTCCGTGGTCACGTCAATCAATTGATTGATTGGCGTAAACTTCAAATTGGCAATGAATTCGGCGATAATGGCGACATTTTTCGGTTCGTTCGGATACAATTTTTGGCTTTTAAGAGGCTCCGGAAGAAGATATGGAGAATCCGTTTCAAGGACCAACATCTCCAAAGGAACTTTTTTTATAAATTCCTGCTTTTCTTTGGAAAAAGTGACGTCACCATCGACGCCGATATACATTTTATGGCTTTTGGCAAAGTCCAGAAGTTCAAGGTCGGGCTCACAACAGTGAAAGACGGCTCTAATGTCATCCCGGCGTAGGCCGAGATCTGGATTCCCGCTTTCGCGGGAATGACAAAATAATTTGTTAAGAATTTCGAGTGTGTCTTTTTTTGCTTCCCGATTGTGGATTATCAGAGCTTTTTTGTACTTGAAAGCGAGTTCCATCTGTTTGATAAATATTTCTTTCTGCAAATTTATAAATTCCTCATCGACTTGATAAACCTTACCTTGTCCCTCCGAAGCTTTAGGCGAAGGGGGATGGACTTTAGGGATATTATAGACTGTCTTTTCATATACGTGTTTATCCAGACCGACCTCACCTATGGCAACGACTTTCGGGTTCACCATCATTTTTTCAATTTCTGCCAGTTCTGAGGCAAAAGCAATTTTTTCACTTTCGTGTGATAAAAATTGCATTGCCGATGAACTCAAAAATTTAAAAACATGATGCGGATGTATCCCTACGGCGGCATATATGCCTTCATAGTTTTGGGCTATTGCAACAGCCTTTTTTGAAGTTCCAACATCGGTCCCGGGAACGACCATACACTCCACTCCGGCATGCTTTGCTCGCAAGATAATCTCTTCGACATGTTTTTCAAAACGGGAAAAATTGAGATGGCAGTGGGTGTCTATTAGCATAAATAAACAAATCTGCAAATCTACAAATACTACAAATTTATTTGCTTATTTGCAGTATTTGGTTATTATGTATATAATTTTAACATGACGATTTTTATCGGTGCCGACCATCGGGGGTTGGCCTTAAAAAACGCCATCCTCGAGTACCTTCATGAGAAAAATATCAGAATTGAGGATTTGGGACCCTATGAACTCGACCCTCTGGATGATGCGATCGATTACGCCCAGAAAGTCGCCCAGGCAGTCCTCCAGAATCCCGAGAATCATCTCGGAATTGTCATCTGCGGCTCTGGATGTGCCGTCGCTATGGCGGCCAATCGGTACAAAGGAATCAGGGCTGGCCTGGCGATGAATCCTCCCCAGTCGGCTCATTTAATCGAAAACGATCACGCCAACGTCTTGGCCTTGGCTGCCGACTATACCCCACTCGATGAAGCGCAGAAAATTGTCGACTCCTTTTTAGCCGCCAAGCCAAAGATGGAGGAAAAATACCTTCGTAGAGTAAAAAAGCTGGACCAGTAATTCAAATAAACAAATAAGCAAATCTACAAATACTACAAATCAATATACAAATTAACTAATTTGACAGTAACGAGATTACTCTCTCGTATTTTTAATAATTTTTGAAACTATTAATAATATTTCATGGCATTCTTGTATATATGTATTTATATCAACCGCTTTCACTAAATTTGTATCTCTTATGACAAGCAGCCAGTACCTTGTTTCTTTTGTTTCCTTTTTTACTATTGTGTATTTTGCTATAAAGTCCTTTTTTGATTCTGATGCATCAGCTTCTTGATCGTTTGCCCCCATTGAGGTCAAAGAAGATGAGATTTGACTGATTATCGGAAGATTCTCAGGGTTTTTATAGATGTTTTTTACTATATTTTTAAAACAATTTACTACAAATAAGTAAATTCTTTTATGGATATCTTTGTCGGTATTTGTATATTTGTTCATTTATATATTTAGTAATTGATTTGTTTATTTGCTTATTTGTAGTATTTGCTTATTTTATTGTCAATGGACTATATGCTACAAAATATGCGGTTTAGATCGTTATGGCGGTAAATTTAGAACGAGGTAGTAAAAAATTCCGCCGGAATTTGGGGGTTGGACTGAAAAAGAGTTACTTTTTTTGAGACTCCGGTCGTAGTCGTTGCCTGAGACGTTGCCGTCCGGCCTTGGGATGGAAAATTACTCGTTCCGTGGAAAAGGACTTTGGTTGAGTCGTAAAGAGCGCGGACAACAAGAAGTTGTCCGTCGGCTCCAATATCGGCGGCGGGTATGGTATATGACGATGGAAAACTATTGCTGGCGCCACAACCCGTCGTGCCCGCTGCGGCATTGGCGATTCTCGCTCCCGGATCAACCAAATATTTTTTTACCGAAGTCGCTTTTATTAGCGTAATCTCAAGGGCTGGCGATACCCCAGATCCGCCGAAGCAAAGGAGAATATTCTGGGAAGTCGAGGCTCCGATTGTCCCGGTCGATGAATCGTAGTCGCCGAGGTAAAAAGTGTAAGAGGAATCTTTGACCAAAGTCGGGCTCGTAAAATCCGTCGAAGTGACGCTTGTCAGGGTCGCCGCTCCGGAAATGCCGTTGATGCTGGAAAGGTCGCCCGCGCCTATCGTCACCGTCTGGCCGCTATTAAGGGACGATTCTATCGCCGCTTCTGCTGCCGATAACGCTCTCTGAGAATCCGTCTCCATCTTGGAAACCTGAGTCTCGGTCGTACCCTGAAAAGCCACCGCCAAAGCGACCGTCAAAGCGGTCGCAAAAAGCATGACAGTGATAAGTAATACTTGACCCTTTTTCATAAAACCTTAAACGATTAAACGGTTAATTGTTAAAAAAACTATTAAACCTTAAACTGTTAAACATTTTTTTATGTTTATTCTTTGACCGTTTATTTAACTGTTTAAGTTTTAACCTTTAACTGTTTAATTTATTGTAACTGTTGCCATTCGTAATTTGCTGTCGACATAAAAGGTAATAAATTAAGGTACGTCTGCGGGGAAAAGACGACAAAAAGCGACGGAGCCGTGGTGGTCGCATTCGACCGGCCTTGGGTAAGGGTCGACTGGACGACCAAATTGCCGACGATTTTCAAGCCTGACGTCCCGGCGCCCGTCCCGACCGCATTGGCGATAAATATCCCGTCGGCTTCGGTGACCGAGCTTGAAAAATTGATGGTCGAGGCGATTAGCGCCACCGATTGGGTCGGGTTGAACTGGGACATATTGATGTCCACTTCACCCGAGGTTACCAAAACCACCTTATATGAGTTGAACTGCGACGGAACCGACGTCAGAGTCAGGGGGCTTGCCCCGTTGTAATAATAAATTCCGTTGGTGTTGATGCTCCCCAAATCGGAAATCGTCGTAAAACTTTTCCTGGCTTTGAGGTAGTTTAAGAAATTAGCCGGAGTCATCGCGGCCGGGGCCGGCGTATAGGCGGCCGACCAGTTTCCCGGGCTTGGCTTGGCCGAGGCGTTGTAGGTCGTCAGATTGATGGATGGGGCGGCGACTATCCCCCCTTGGGTGATGATGAAATTGGCTGTGCCGTCGTCGTCGGCGTCATACGCGGTCGGGACGGCCGGAATATCGTCCTTGAGGCCGTTGTCGGAGACGAAAGATGAATTTTTCAGCTTGATATAAGGCCCCGGAGTCGGCGTTGCCGTGGGTGCAACGACAGTTACGACCATGCTGGAATTTGGACCGGCACAAGTATATACGGGCGGTCCGCTGACATAATCGGCTTTCCCGCGGCATTCGGCGATGGCGTCGTTCCAGGCACGACATAAAACATCATAGGTACCGGCTGCCGTCGGCGTCCAGTCAAAAGACAGGCTGCCGGAATTGCCGCTAATGGCTTTATTTCCCGGATACCAGACTCCCGTGCCGTTTTGCCCGGCGAAAATTTCTCCGCTAAGATTGCCCTGGGGAGAGGAAAAATCCGCCGTATAAGTCCCTTTTTGACCGGCAGTCAGCGTCGAGGGACCTGAAAGATTCATGCAGTTGGGAATAGGGATCGGGGTCGGCGTGGCAGTCGGTCCACCGCTTCCGCATCCGAGAGCATTGGTGCAGCTTTGTGCCTGCGGCTGGGCATTACCGATCAAACAATATTTTGTCTGAATACAAGCGGGCGCCGGATAACACGAAGACCACGAAGACCATTGGGTACAACCGCCGTTGTTACCGGTACATTGCCATTTTTGGTTTCTACATTGAACATCTTGTGTACAAACCGGGGTTTGTCCATTGGCATAACAATGGTAGGTATTCTCATCGTATTGCCCGCAGTTTGGAGGAAGACAAGAGGTTGGAGAAGTAGGTTGTGGTACCGGGGTGACGCAAGAATAAGTTGCGGCACAGGCATAACCATAATAATTTACACAGGAACATGAGCCGGTAGTACCAGAAGGGCAAGAGCATGAGCCTGAGCACACCCCATAATTATCGAAGGCACACCCTGCAAACACTTTGTTACTATTTGCTAATAAAACAATCCCAGCCAAAAACAACACCAAAAAAACTACCCGCTTCATAGAAAAAGGATAGCATAAAAGTAAAAGGATATTCAATGAATTAGAATCGTTATAGGTTATACGTTACGCGTTATAGTTGTATGCCAAAAAGAATCTTACGGCTGGATATCGCCCCAAGTATAAGTTTCATCATCCGCAGTAAGAGGTTTCAAAGCTAATTCTGACGGAATAGAAGAGATTTTAATCTCTGCCTGATCGTTCGGAATTCTACCATAAGCAACTTTAGAGCTTTTATCCCACATGTCTTTTATAGCCTGCTGTACATTTGACGGGAAAAGAGATAACTGTTCTCCCAACTGCTGCAAGACCGGCGTTACATCATCTACAGTACCGGTGTATGGGAAAAGTTGAGCTTTAGATGGCGGCCTAGATGAATCAGGCGCTATAACGGCTATAAAAGCTAGGCTATCATTGGCAAAGTCTTGAGGAATATTATCTACACCTTTACCTTGCTGTTCAAATCTGGCTTTGCTAAAAGTCCAATTCATGTTTATCAGTTGCTTATTATTTTCAGGACCAGGATTTTTATTGGGTTGAACGGCAGTGACAAAATCTTTACTGTCTTTAGTAAACTCAAGCCAAAGAGTGACTGAGCCGTATGGCTTGGTGCTTCTGGTAAAAACTACCAGTTCTTTGCCATCTAATGGTATAAGGTTAAGTTCAGCAAAATAACCACCAAATTCTTGATTTCCATCACTAATAAGCCACCATTGTGGATCAATGGCTTTTGCAGGGATGGTCGGATTGTCCTGGTAGTGGAGAGATGCCAAAGTATTGACGACATTGGCGCCGAACCATTCATAAGGGATTTGTGTGCGTTGTTCGGGTGTACCGGGGCTTATATCTTTTACCCATCCGTAGCCTTCGGTGTATACATAACGATTACTGTCTTTATCAAAACCGGTGATGATATGATTTGCCAGGCCAAAGTCGGTATTGACGACGGCGGCTTTTACGATCTCGACGGATTGACTGGTATCTTTTGTCGTGATCTGGGCGTTGCCATCGGCGGCGACTGCATACGGAGCATCGCCTAAGGCGGTTTTCATGTCGGCATTGGAAAGCTGCGGCACCGTCGTCGGCGCGTCTTGCGAACCAGATGTATTAAAGCTTACGTCCTGTACCGGTAAAATATTCTGTTTTGATAAATCTCCCAATGTAGCTGTCTCATTTGTGATTGCTCCTGTACTGTCAGTTTGGACATCCACTGTGCCTATTACGTTTGAGAAGGCATCATTTACGGCATCCATTTTTGCCCCAGTCACATGATTTATTCCGTACAACTTGCCTCCACCTACGTATTTGCCATTAGCGTCATAGGCGTTGTCCATGCCAAAAAGAGGTAGCGGCTCGGATCGACCGGGAAGTTGGATCGATAATACCAAGTTACCGTTGACATTTTGTTGTATCAACTTATTCAGAGGGGCATTGACTGTTTTTCCGCTAGCGTCAACATAGGTAAAAGTGGTTTCTTTTCCTTGAGCATCTGTAAAACTTGACATCACATACAGCCCTTCTGTTTCTTGTCCTTGAGCGTCTTTCCCTTGTAATACCACTAATTGATGCCTTGCCATTAAATTGATAGCCGGACCGTCGGCAGTCTTCCTGAATTGATCGTTAAAATCCAGGCTGTATGGAGCAGTCGTCACTTGGCCTTCTCTATCCATCTGGACAACTGTTACAAATCTTGCCGAATCAATGCTTGTAATCGTAGTTGTCGTCGGATTTAATGAAGTTTCCAAAAGTTTGGTAAAATCATTTGCTGTCGTGGTCAAATACGGCTTTATTTCGCCTGTCTGAACTTCGCTATCAAACTGTGTAGGAGTCATTGCTTCCGGATTTACAGTCGAAGGGCCTTTAGCGATACCTATACCAGTATAAGCACATGCGCATAATACGCCCACATCCACTGCTGTTTCGACTCCCACTAGTCCTAATCTTGCAGCGGTTGATAGACTATCGAAACCTTTTATACTTGCTACAAGAGGCAACTTAAGGCTATGTCTCCCTGCTTCTATTGATACTCCTTGTGTGATTTTGTCTGCCATTTTGTTGAATAACTCGCTCATAGTATACTACTATATCCTGACCAAATCAAATATTCAAGTCAATTCCACTCTTAGGAACTTGGTCGTTTTTTCCTTTCCCGGCCAATGGACGTCCGCAAATTTCTTACCTTTAAAATAACTTTGGGGAAGGTTGTTTAAAACTGCCAATCTTCTCTCAAATAAGTCTTTATCTATCATATTCCAGGAATTACCGGTATCGCTTAACAAGAAATACTCTGGTTGCTGGTTGTCGCCGATTCTTATTCCCATTTTCGACCCGTGGGCAGTGGGAAATATTTCCATATCCATTTCTCTAGGATATAATACGTCTGTTTTCTTTTCGTAATAAGGAGAAAAAAGAAAATAAAAGTCTTTTACCTTCTTGCTGTTTGTGTGCCGACGCCGCAACATACCCGGTAATCCCGTTAGAATTTCCCCAAAAAGCCTCAGTTCTTCCTGCAGTTGACCGCCTAGCACTTGATTTAAATAAAAACTATCTGGTTGGAGTAAATCCTGCCAAATTTGACCATACTCTGATTGCAATCTTTCGTCAAAACGCCTCATTGCCATGGCTTGCAAGTACTTGGGGTGGGTGGTCGCGGTCACGGAATTATAGGCTGTCATAAGAGTGTCTTGAAAATAATCCTCTACTAAGGATTCATCTATCTGGGTAAAGGACTGATAAGCAATCGCTTCGGCTTTTTGGGTAAGCTTATCGGCAATACTTTCGGATAAATGATATCTTTGGACGGCCATGTCAACTTGTTTTTTGATAACCTTTTTTATCTGGGATTGTGAGCTGTTAAACTCTTCTCTAAAAATCGACGCTTTTTTTTCTTTTACTCTCGGAGCTACGCCCTGTATAAAAGCAACTTCATTTTCGATAGTTTGCTCCCAGGCCTTGTCCACTTGTTCCTGCGAGCGGCGAAGAACTTTGATTGTTATATCATTAAGTTTTTTCTGCTCTTTATCGCTTAAATTATCTTTATCCAATAATTCTTTTAATTCGCTAAACATGGGGTCGGCTCGACCAAGCCACGGAAAGATGTCTTCAAAGACTACGTTATGCTTTTGTTTCAAAACGCTCGAACCCAGTATCATCAACTTCTCTTTCGTGAAAAACAGCGAAAAATCTTTTTCGTTTTTCGGCAGTCTTCTTCTTCCGTACGCTTGGCCAATTTGGAAGATTGTCTCCGGATCGACTACCGATACTCGAAAATCAGTGAATTGTCCCTTCCTGTCTTTAAAATCGGTGGCGAAGCTTTTTCTGCCGGTTGTGATCAGGACATCAATCTCATAGTTCTCAAACTGATTCTGGTATCTGTCGGCGTCCCGATTATCGACTGAAGAATCGATAAGAGCCACTTTTTTTCCTTGGCCGCGCAAACTTTCAAATAATTCTTTCGCTTTACCCTCATCCCAGTAGACTACCATCTCTGACCGCTTGCTATCCAGAATACTTTTGGACAAATTATCAATTAAATTAGCACTGTCTTTTTCCACAATCGGATGAGGAATTGGGAGCCTTTCGCTGACCGATTTTTTTGCCGCCAGATCAACTACCCTTCCGTTCGTGTGCTTTTCTAGGGCCTTTCCAAAAGTCGACAGGACCCGTTCGCCTGTTGTCGGGTCGGTATAGTAAAGGTCATTTGAAAGGGCGATGATATTGCCTCTATTTATCAAGGATAGCCATGTATAAAAATTGACATGATATCCGATATTTTTTTCGTCGGCGATATAGGGCCTTTTACCTTCCGTATTCAAGAAAAAGTCGACGTCGGAAGTAAATCTATGCGATTGGAGTCTTATGCCGCGGAAATGGTCCAAAAGCTTATCAGGCGTCAGATAATCAACGCCTTCTTCAAGAGAACCGATCGCTTCCAGATATCCTTCTATGACGTACCGGACATTTTGATCGACAAAAGTTTTGTCCATTTCTTTATTATCCATACCCAATGCCTCTTGGGCTTTTTTTTCGGAAAAGAAATCCTTATCGGTATGGCGCCGAGTATTGACATAATCCCCAAAAAAACCTATTAGATTTTTCGAAAATGATTTCCCGATAATATCGAAGTTAGGTTTAATTTCTTCATTGATAATGGTTCTAATAGCTTTTATCGTCTCCGTTTCCTGTCCTTCTCCGCCTCCGTATTCTACAATTTCTCTCCTCCATCGCCTGACCATCTTGGAGACCTGTGCATATCCTTCATCGGTCAATGTTGCGGTCCCTCCGATTCTTTTGACGTATCTTTTTTTGTCTTTTGCGACTTCGTTGTGAAAAAGCCTCAGGATAAGATATTCACAAAGATCATTCCTGACTTTTTCCTGCTTCAAATCCAAGGTAATCATTTCCTGGGTGATTCGGCCGTTTTCCGTGATATATGGGTTTCTCAAAAGATGTGCTTCGTCTATGATAAAAGTCGGTAGGACATGCTCGAATCTTTGATTGATTGGCCCGTATACCATTTGTGCTTCGGGCAGTCCGATGTCTGGCCTAATCAGTTGAGCCGATTCATCGACTTTATCGATATATTTTCCGGTAGTCTGGAAAACCACATCGGAATGATCCATAAAACCGATATTCGCGCCGGTATTGCTGCCCCAATCGTATGAAGGAGCTTTTGCCGTCAACTGCTTTAGAGCGTAGCTATCCGCATCGGATGAACTGTCATAATTTGGTGGTAGAGGTGAAAGACTAATTCTCCGACTCAATATTTCTTTTGTTTTGGTATCGATATTATTTATTGCCACCGCCACTTTTTTTGAGTATCTCAATGTCTTTTCTCGCATCTCGGCGGTTGTCGCATCATCGGCTCCGGACAAAAAGACGGACGGAACTCCAACTCGCGCTTCCGATAAGAGACTTTTCGCAACTGTGAAAATGGGTATGACCACGGATGTTTTGCCATCTCCTGTGTCCATCGCCACATGATCCCCCGACAACATATGGTAAACAGCCCTCATTTGTCGGTATTCTTTATCGTGGTCAAAGGGAGTCGTTGCCGACTCACGGGCTGTAGCAAAAAGATAAGACAAAACTGATTGTTCGATCTTTTTTTCAATATATGACATGGCTTCTTTCCGAAAGTTTTGAGAATTGAACTGTTTTGTTTCGATATTTAATTCATCCATGCTATTATCGGAATATTGCTTTTTAAATATCTTATAGATGTTAAATATTGCTTGGTCAGGTACTTTATCGCTATTATTTAAAAACAATTTACCGTATAGCTGTAAGGATTGGGTAATATTTTTTCTTGTTTCCGGAAGATGTTTGGACTCAAATTCGACGCGCTTCTGCAGGTCCGAAGCCATTCCTTTTATAATTTCTTCTCCTTGCCACCAAGATTTGAGTTCGTTCTTCCTTCCCTCATACCCCATTCTCAGCCTTTCCATTACTCCGAGGGTTCTCAACTGTTCGTTCATAAGAAAAATTTTAGCAGATTGCAAGAAGACTTTTACGAATTGACCAGGGCGTCGGGATGTTTTGGATCGTATTATTTGATATAATATTTGCATGTACAATTGGTCTGTCGATACGAAAAGATTAAAAAAGAATAGTGAGGAATATATTGTCTGGAAGCTCGAACAGACGATCAATTTCGGACTTGGGAAGGATCGATTGGACGCCCGCCAATTAAAAAAATATTTTGGTCGACTGAATATTGATCCCGATAAAAAAGAATACCTGAATTTTATTCTTTATGGCTAAAAGTTTGCTTTCCGTCAATCAAAAAAAATTCCTGGACTTTTTTTCCGAAGAGAAGTCTCTTTATTCCCTATTTTATCTGACGGGCGGAACGGCCCTAAGTGAGTTTTATCTGCAGCATCGCTATTCCGAGGATCTGGACTTTTTTTCAGAAAAGGAATTTGACATAAAAGACATCACTACACTTATTGAGTCAAAAAAAGACTCGTTTGGTAAACCAAGGTTAGAATACACCCAATCATTCAATCGGAATATTTATCAACTAATCTACCCCCGAGGTGAATCTCTTAAAGTCGAGTTTACCTATTTTCCGTTCAAGCGAATTGATACTACCCACAAAGCAAAAAATATTTCTGTCGACAGTCTTTTGGATATCGCTGTCAACAAGTTGTTTACCATCTACCAAAATCCGAGAGGGCGGGATTATTTCGATCTTTATTTTATTAAGGAAAAAAGGGGTTTTGCCTCCATAAATGAACTTGTTCGCTTGGCTCGGATAAAATTTGATGTTGCGATTGATTTTCTTCAGCTCGGGACATACATGTTGAAGGTCGACAAATTCTTAGATGATCCTATTTTAAAAATCACGGTAGACAATCAACAAATTAAGGATTTTTTTTCACGAGAAGCCAAAAAATTTAAAAAGAAGATTATCAAATCTGATTGACCAGTGAGTCGGCGACGGAATTTTCCTCACGCGGCACTTGACTGTAGGAAATCGGCAGATTTATCTCTTGCTCAAGACCTCGAATAATCAGTATGTATTCGCGGATTTTATTGTTTTTTACTTTGAAAAGTCCTTTCACCTGGTTGACCATCAGTCTCGAATCGGAATAGCATTGGATTTGTTTGATGTCTTGAAAATTTGGGATTTGGAATTTGTTTGAATCTTGGAATTTTGGATTTAGGATTTCCAATGCTTTTATAAGTGCCTTATATTCCGCGTCGTTATTGGTCGCAATCCCTATCGATTCGTGATGGGTAAAAATTTTTTTTCCGTCCGCATAAAACACGATTACGATGCTCGATGGTCCAGGATTTCCTTTCGACCCCCCATCCGTATATATTTTCAAAACCATTATATGATTATATACTAATTTGCCCCAGACACCTACGAGGTGTACTTTGGGGCGTTGTAACAATCTATTTACCGTCGATTAACAGTTTTTTTATTTTCTGTAATTTCCTTTGGTAGTCGATTCTGTCTTCTACAAATTTTTTGTAAAGACCAACATCCGATATGGAAATTTCCGTCAACGTATTTTTTAATAGCGTCGGATTAGTGATGATTTCTCTATAGGAGGAAAAGGGCCAGCCCTCCGGTTTATCAACGAGGCCTGCCGATACTGCGTTAAGATGTATGTACCTTGTTGTGTGCAGTAGTTGTTCGTTGTTTCTTATTCTGACCGCTTTAAATCTCGACTCCCACAAAGGTCCTTTTCTTTTAATTTTTAGGTTTAAAAACTTAGTAAAGCTGTTTTCGACGTCGGAAACATATTTAGAAAATGATTCTCCCTTTAAAAGCTTTACCATAAAATGGTAGTGGTCAGGCATTATGTGCCAAGTAATGAATTTGACATTATTTAATTGATTTAAAACCAATAAATTTGGGTAATAATTTTTTTCATGCTCCAAGAATCTACTCAATTTTTCCGAATTAAATGGATTGTTGTAGTAGCCTAAGGCCTGAACAAAGCGCGTAGAGTTGTCCGAATTACCAAATATATTGAAATTGGCGATGCTTCGATTAAAAACGTGATAAATTTGATTATCGGCAAAAATTTTTGGTTTTTCCATAAGTTATAGAGCCTTGGATGGGCCTACTTTACACCTACGAGGTGTACTTTGGGCCGGTCTGATAGGCTAATTGATAATGATTCTCCTTGTTCTTCTCGATCAGTCCTTTTATTTCCATCAGAGATAGAATATTTAGGATTTCATTGGCTGTTTTATTGAGCGTCAAAGCTATCTCATCGGCCGAATGTGGCTTTTCCGCTAAAAGCGAAAATACGCACTTTTCATCCGGAGCTAATTTTTCTAAAAAATCCTCTTTTCTTTTTGGTGTTATTTTCATATCAAACTCCTCGAGAATATCCTCGACCGAAGTCACCAGCCTTGCACCTTGCTTAAGAAGCATATTCGGCGCCGCCGCCATAATAGAAGTGATGGGTGACGGCGGCGCGAAGACGTCTTTCCCCTGTTCGGCGGCATACCTGGCCGTAATAAGCGAACCGGAGTCTTTAAGACCTTCAACGATCATTACGCCTTTGGAAAGACCGGAAATGATTCTGTTGCGGGCGATAAAAAGACCCTTCAGGACAAACTGTCCGGGTGGAAATTCCGAAACTATCGCCCCGCCTCTTTGCAGTATCTGCTGATATAAATAGACATTTGCGGCCGGATAGACGACGT
>JAJYIX010000027.1 GCA_021789865.1 bacterium | reverse complement strand
ACGCATAAGCTGGCTTTACTGCGAGAATGACTATTCGAGCAGTTGCGAAAGCAGGTGTTAGTGATCCCCTGACTCGCTGTGATGGCGGTCAGGGCTTAACGGATAAAAGCTACCTCGGGGATAACAGGCTGGTCGCATCCGAGAGTTCATATCGACGATGCGGTTCGGCACCTCGATGTCGGCTCACCGTATCCTGGGGCTGAAGTCGGTCCCAAGGGTTGGGCTGTTCGCCCATTAAAACGGTACGCGAGCTGGGTTCAGAACGTCGTGAGACAGTTCGGACTCTATCCTGTGCAAGCGCTTGGACTTTTGAGGGGGGTCTCCTACAGTACGAGAGGACCTAGGATGCGGAAATCCCTGGTCTACCGGTTGTCCTAAAAGGGCATCGCCGGGTAGCTATATTTCCACTCGATAAACACTGAATGCATCTCAAGTGTGAAGCGAACCCCAAGATTAGAAGTCCGCAAATAGTTTTCCCAAAGAATATGGGACACATAGGCGTCAGGTGTAAGACTTGTAAAAGTTTTAGCCGAGACGTACTAAGTAACGACTCTCCCATCTCTTTTGTTTAAAACTTTCTACTAAATTTATTCGATGATCATTCTTTCAATAGATTCTGGAATCGAACGCACCGGATATGCCGTATTCGACGGCAAAAATTACCTGGAGTCCGCGCTTATAAAAACTTCAAAGGAACTACCGACAGAAAAAAGACTTGAAAAGATATACTTTTCTCTGAAAAAAATTGTCGAAAAATACAACCCGGGACTTGTAGTTATGGAACAGCTTTTTTTCTTCCGTAATCAAAAAACTGCCGTCATGGTCAGTCAGGCCCAAGGAGTCGCCCTTTTACTGGCAGCACAAAATCAGATGAAGACGAAATTCTTGACCCCGCTTCAGATAAAACAAACTATAACAGGCTACGGCCAAGCCGACAAAAAAGCCGTTCAGAAGATGATAAAAATCGAAACCGGTTTGGATATAAAGCAGGATGACGAGGCTGATGCAGTCGCGTGCGGACTCGCTTATTCGATAATAAACAAACTCTAGTTTGCTCCTATTCTTCCCAACTTTTCTGACGCGTAACGAGCTCCGTTTTTCATTGCGGATCTTATATTTTTTGATTTTATGTAGTCGGCTATAAAACCAGCTGTATAGGCGTCTCCGCAACCAGTCGTGTCGATGATTTTTTTGGGCTTGATTGCTTCCTGGTAAAAATATTCATCTCGAAAAAATCCGTGACTGCCTTTTTCCCCATCGGTTACGATCACAATTCGATTTTTCAAATAAGGGATATTTATCCTAAACTTTTTTAATTCGATATCATCATATGCCACATTGATAAATTCCGAAAATTCGTGAGCATTCAAGAAAAGTACATCCAATGAATCAAGGATTGTCTTCAATCTTTCTACACCTTCGCGACAATCGACGACTGATAAATTGACGAAGGTCGTAGTTTTGTCGCCTTTCAGATACCCTATCATTTTGTTTTTATCTTCAAGACTCAAGTGAGGTAGAGGAGAGAAATAGATGTTCTTTGCTTTTTTTAATTCGTCGTGCAAAAAAAATTCTTTAACCAGATGACTCGGTGTTTCGTAGTGTATGATTGTCCTCTCACCTGAATCGGTCAATAAAATCGAAGAAATCTTAAAATAGTTTTTTTCGATTTCGCAAAATTCGGTTGAGACTCTCTTGTCAGTCATTTTTTTTAGAATAACATCCTTATACTCATTATCCCCGATTTTCCCGAATACTGCCGTGCGCAGACCGGCTTTAGCGACCCCAGACGCAACATTACATCCTCCGCCTCCCACGTCTTCATGAAAAAAATCGGTCACGTACTTACCTCCAATCGCAAGATGAAAACGATTATCGTCTTTAGTGAGCGATTTACCTTTGAAATAAAGATCGATGCTTATGCTCCCGACGGATATCAAATCGTACATATGATTAATGATATCAAAGCACATAAAGTTCGTAAAGTCTGTAAAGTTTATGCTGATTAGACTTTACGATCTTTCGACATTAAGGACTTTATAAACTCGATGAACTTAGATAAAATGTCTATGATATGTTGACTATCATATGTGGCGAGGATAATGTCGCGTCAAGGGAGTACTTCGCCAAAATTAAAAAAACTTACCAAACCGAAAAAGAAGAGCCGATTGAAATACGGTTTTCGGATTTGGAAAACATATACTTATGGCAAGCGGAATCTCAAGGGCTTTTTACCAGCAGAAAAATATATTTCATCGAAAATCTGAATAAAAAGATTTCAAAAAAAAACAATCCGAAGTTAATGGGTCTTTTGGATAAGATTATTAAGGATCGGGATTTGGAAATTTTTGACTGGGAAGATGGCGTTCCTAAAAGATATTTGAAGATAGAAAATATCGACGTTAAAGAATTCCGCCCTAAGGAATCGATTTTCCAACTGCTTGACGATTTTTACCCTAAAAATGCCAAATCATTTATAACCCGACTCCATAATTTGAGTGATAATACCGACGAATATTTTATTTTAGCGATGCTCACCAAGCATGTTAAGCAACTGATTCTCGTCAAAATCGGGACGGCAATAAAGATGTTTCCTTGGCAACTTGTCAAACTTAAAAAACAGGCCTCACTTTGGGAATTGAAAGAGCTCATAAATTTTTACGAAAATATTCACAAATTGGACTTGGCGATAAAAACCAGCTCAACACCATACTCCGTCCGAGATACGCTTGACATTCTCGCGGTATATTTTTTATGATTTAATACTTATGAATCCAAAAATTTTCAAGGCCTATGATATTAGAGGGATCTATCCCAATGATATTAACGAAGACAATATAATCTATATAACGAAAGCGATTTACACTTTCCTGACCAGAACCTTGAATAAACACAGTTTGACAATTGTTTTGGGACGGGATATGAGGCTTTCATCGCCCTCACTTATGGCTCAGGCCAAAATCGTCTTGATCAACTTGGGAGCCCAAGTCATAGACGTCGGCTTGGTATCGACTCCAACGTTATATTTTGCCGTAAAACATCTTGAATGTGACGCGGGAATACAAATCTCGGCGTCCCATAATCCTAAAGAATATAACGGCATCAAATATTTATATAAGAAGGCCTATGGGCAGTTGGTAAAAGTAGCCAAAAATACCGGTATGGATCAAGTCAAGGAATATGCCCTTAGTCAGGATTTTACCCAGGATATTTCAGGCGGCAGTTCAATCGAAAAAGACGTTTCCGAAGAAGAAATTGATTATGCCATATCAACAGTTAGCCCCAGCCAAATAAAAACATTCAAGGTCGTCGCCGACCCTGCCAACGCGATGGGTATAATTTTTTTGGAAAAATTATTCGCCAGATACCCCCAAATAAAACTTGTCAAAATGAACTTTCAACTTGACGGTTCTTTTCCAAGTCATGAGGCCAATCCGCTCAAATTTGAGCTTTTAAAACCATTGCAGGAAAAAATTATTTCCGAAAAAGCCGACTTTGGAATCGCCACCGATGGAGATGCCGATCGAGTTTTTTTTCTTGATGAGAATGGTGAAGTTATTCCGGCAACAATGATTACATCACTGATCGCCCGAGAGATACTTAGGAAGAAAAAGGGCGAAAAAATCCTCGTTGATGTCCGTTACGTCCGGAATGCTCAAAAGGTCATCGAGGATGAAGGCGGTAAAATGGAAATGAACGTCGTCGGCCACTCGTTGATTACTGAGCATTTGAATCGTGTCAGAGGCGCTTTTGCTGGAGAATCGTCAGGTCATTTCTTTTTTAGAGAAACGGGTGGCGCCGAATCGACAGTGAGAGTGATTCTTTATATGTTAAACATACTATCCAGAGAAAATAAACCATTGTCCGAGATCGTCAAAACAGTTCATTCATCTTTCGAGTCAGGTGAGACGAACTACGCTTTACCTCCAGGTTTATCGGCAAAAAAGGTATTTGATGATTTCGCTTCCAAGTATAAGGACGCCAATATTATATTGATCGATGGTGTGACGATTGAATACCCCGACTGGAGGTTCAATTTGAGGGCCTCAAACACGGAGCCTCTAATAAGATTGAATCTCGAAGCCAAAAGCGAAGATCTGATGAAAATAAAGCTTCAAGAAGTCAAAGACATCATTTTTTCCTATCCCGGTGTCACAGCCTCATAATGTAGTATAATATAGGCATGGCCGATGAAAAGAAAATAGAGCTTTCTGGCTTTACCGATGCTTTAATTGCCGCATTAAGCTCCATAAAATCAAGATCGCGGCCCGATGATATATCGGCGCTTTCGGTATCACAAACGGTTTCTTTTTTTGCCCTAGTTTATGAAAAAGTGAGAAATGCGGTGGAATTTCGGGAGGATCACCTTGTTCTTCGAGCCGCAATCGAAAGAATCTTGCGCAGACGATTCGGCCTCAATCCCGAGGGACGCGGCGAAGGAGAAAATCTCTTGCGCGAACTATTGTGGGCCAGATATTTTGACAATAGTAGTCTCGGAGGCGAAGATGTCGTCAAGATACAATCTCTCATTGACAAATACGTCTCGATGCGCCGATCGCTCGTGGTTGGCCGTACCGGTGAAATGCAATACTTCCTAAATCAATTCCTCATCGATATCTTAACTTGCGAAATCGAAGAAACTCTCAAACCAGGATCAGCCCAAAGGCAAGCAAATTTGACCTTCTTCATCTATCAAGTATTAAGACAAAAAATAAAAATCGAAGGTTTGAATGAGGAGCAAAAAGACGCTTTTTTTTTGGTTGCCATAGAAAAAGTTTTTGCCAAGAGTGACCGCGCCTACCAGCGGTATCATTTGTTCATTACCTTTTATAATCCTTTAGCATCTTATAGCGGTAAAGATTTGGAGTCGTTTGTCCATAAAATGCCAAACATTTTTAAGAAAATCGACGATATGATCGCCAGCCCATTTGTCGATAGTTTAGTCAAATTCACCCGCAAGCAACTCCCTCCGTTTTTGGTACTTTTCGACATCATAAAAACGAAATTTTCGGAAATCAATACTGTGCTGACGGACAAGGATCGGCTGTGGACTGAAGTGGACCAAATGTGCCGGGAAAAGTATGCGGCCATGGGAGTTAGGATCAGGACACTCGCCGTCAGAAGTTTTATTTATATTCTTTTGACAAAAATGGTCTTTGCGTTGATTCTTGAATATCCGTTGTCTTTGTACGTATACGGGGAAGTCAATACAACCGCCATACTGATAAATAGTATTTTTCCGGCATTTCTTATGGCTTTCATTGTCTTGTTTTTCCGCGTACCAGGAGAAGAAAACACCAAAAAAATATATCAAAGAATCATCGACATCGTCGATAAAGACAAAAATTTTGAAACAAAAGTTGCCTTTATTCCAAAAAAATCCACTCCTAAACGGCCGATGCTCGTATTCGGTTTTACAATATTTTATTCATTGACTTTTATAGTTACCTTGCTATTAATTCATTATGGTTTGAGTGACCTTAATTTCAATCTAGTCAGCCAGTCTATTTTTATCTTTTTCGTTTCAGTTGTGACATTTTTTTCATATAGAATCAGACAGGTTACAAAAGAACTTACCCTGTCCGAAAGAGAAAGCATTTTGACGCCGATAGGCGACTTCTTTTTTATGCCAATTCTTTCTCTTGGGAAATATTTTTCATCGGAAATCGCCAAACTAAATTTCTTTATATTCATTTTTGACTTTATCATTGAGGCTCCTTTCAAACTGCTTTTTGAAATTGTCGAGGAGTGGATTTCCTTCGTCAGGAAAAGGAAAGAAGAAATTATCTAATTTCTAATTAACCTAATTGACCTAAAAAATATTCAAGTACCAATTGCCAAACTGGGAAAATGGTCATTGATAATTATTCAGATCAATTAGAGCAATTAGGTTAATTAGGTCAATTTGTAATAATAGGTATTGAAAGAATGGGATTCTCGGGTCTTGTACAATTTAATCTTTCGATCTTCTACCTTAAAGCCATGAGAAATAATGACAGAACCTTTTTTTAGTTCTTTCTTCAATTTCGGTATTAGCTTTTTAATCAGATCCGGCATCAAAAAAATGTAGAGATAATCAGCTTTGGAATAATCGGCATCGAAAATGTTTTTTTGTTCAAAATGACAATTTTTTAAATGCCTCATCTTGGCTAAATAGTTTGACCAAAAAACCAGTAGGGGATTGACGTCAAATCCGACCGCCTTTACTCCATATAACTTACCAGCCAACATCGATACTCTTCCATCCCCACTCCCAAGTTCCATAAGTAATTTGCCCTTCTTCAAGTCTGCCATCGAAAGCATTTCGGCGATTACTTTATTTCTCGTCGCTACATATGGTGAACCCATCACAGAGGAGTAAATCAAGAGAGCCGAATAAACACTCATAAAAATAAGGAAAAGCAAAAGGGCAAAAAGAAGTATCAAGTAGGCTATAAGTGCAACCATGGTTTAGTATAATATATTTGTGGCTGTTTTGCTCCCATAGCTTAACGGATAAAGTACCTGTCTTCGGAACAGGTGATGGGGGTCCAATTCCTCCTGGGAGCACATTATTTTTTTCGTGAAAGACCGGCCGCTCTACGTACGAAGTTTCTGATCGGAGTTGTCAATCCAAAATAAGCAATCGCCGCCAGTCCGAGACCAACTACCGCTTTGAATGCTTCATTTAGCAAATTTACAGTTTTACCTTCCATCTAGGCAATTTTAGCACATAAGGATTGGTTTATGTCGAAAAATTTGATAAAATTGATCGTTTAATTACCAGGGTCTGTAGCTCAACTGGTAGAGCAGTGCCCTCTTAAGGCATTGGTTGAGAGTTCGAGTCTCTCCAGACTCACAGTCAGTTTCCAAGGCTGAAAATTTTTTAAGGTAGAGCAGTACCGACGAGGAAAATCTTTTCAAAATTTGAAGCTAAAGGTGTTCCGGTCCCATTTGCTTCTGTTAGAATTAACTACAAGTGACAACTCTAAATCATGCCCTTTGGGGAGCGACTCTTGGAAGAGTTATTGGAATGCCTTTAGAAGGAGCAGTTGTGGCAAGCTTCCCTGATTTAGTGACGGTGCCTTCTTTTATCTATTATTTGTATGTCAAAAAAACTCCTCCAGAAAGATCGCCAGCTCTTCTTAAAAAAACATATGCCTTTTTACATAATTTTTTTATAGCTATTATGGTGATTATTCTTTTGGCCTATTTTAAACGAAACTATTGGATTTTAGGCTTTGGTTATATGTTTCATATATTAGAGGATGGGTTTTTCCATACAAAAATGGCCACGAGTTTTCTTTATCCATTATGGAGAGGCAGAATCCAAAAATATTCTGCCACTGAACACAAGTGGGTTCAATTCGTAGATCTAATTTTGATGTTATTGGCCAATATTTTAATTTCTTTATATAAAATTAAGCTGGGCTAATTTCAATCTGAAGTTGCTTAAAACTGCTATACAACTCCATACATGCAACCGTCCAGAGAGTTCCATTCTGAGACCCTTTGGTTCGCAAGTTCGATGAAATTTTTACAGTAAAAGTAGTTCCAAAAATGTTTCACTATAAATCTATTTAGTGGAATGTGAATCAGGATATACGTACGTTAGCTCTGCTTCGAAATGCTTCCCATCGATGGTCTTGCCTTCGATTACCGCTTTTTCTCCGATACTTTTTCCATCACCTCCTGAATTGACCATTACCGAATCAAACTTTCCGATATCCTCTCCTGGATATGGTTTGAGTTTTCCTTCACCATCATGATAAAGATATCTTGTTACTTTTGTGTTGGAAATCAAATGAGGATTTACTATCATTATCGCCTGGCCTACATCTCCACTTCTATATGCAACTACAGGCAATCCTAGACCAAAAACAGCCTCAACAAATTCTTCTTCTTTTTCAACAGCAGGAACATTGACTATTGTCGATGCTTTGGCATTGCCTTCTCCAATGACACATGAGAGCGTAAAATATCCCCTCTTGTTTCGAACCTGTAGTTCACGATGTATGTCTATAAGTGTTCCAACTTTACCGGCTAAAGCGCCTTCACTCAAAACTATTTCAGGTGCAATCATCAGTTAATGGTATCATAAAAAATTTATTCTTACAATTTGAGTATTTTCATATCTTGGTTAGGTATATTTTTACACCTCAGAGGTGTAAGAAATCTTCAGACCCACTTGTTTTGAATAGGTTGCCTTGGATTAAACCAGCCAAGAAGTAAAGCGCTTTCAAAGGACTTTCTTGAAAGCTCTCGAGGATGATTAGGTAAAGGATGCGTTTTTAGCATATTATCCAGCTGGGACTGATAATTTTTTTTTACTTCTTCCAGAGTTAAATCTTTACCTTTTTTTGATCCTAATACTCCATGTGCTAAAAAAAATAGTTCAAGATTTGCGGGCCCAAAAAAAGTATTTGGGAATTCATTGTTCACTTGATCGCTTATATCCTTAAAAGAAATATTTCCGGACTTAAACAAGTTGATATCAAAGTCTCTCAAAGTCTCCAGAACATTATCGAACATATTTCGGACATTTCCCTTGTATTTGTCTCTGTATCTGATCAAAGAGTCAAGTAACTCCAAATAGTTATCCCGATTTAATCTGTTCATTCTTCCTAGCTTCTCAATTGTTTGAAAAAAATCCGCGAAAGACTTAGGTTGATTTTCATTTTCCAAGAGAGCGATAGTTTTTTCCAAGTTTACGCCGCTTAACTCATCCATGTAAGAATTATACAATCAATAAATACCACAATAACATAGTTGTTACTCTACTTGGCGTTTCTCAAGGACTAGCTTTTCTATTCCAGCTTGAGTAATAGCATATAGATACATCTTGGGCCCATTCACCCTCGTTATATAGCCTTCTTGCATCAGACGCTTCAGGCGTCTTGGCAGTGATCTAGATGAAACACCAGTGACCTTTTCAAGATCTGAGGAAGTCAAACCGGCGACGTCGACTTCTCTGAGACTAGAGAGGATTTTATCATCGACATAATTGCGCATAAGCTGTCTTTTGTGTCCCTGTGAATGAGGATAGTAGATACTGACGGCCTCTCGCGAATAAAGAGATAGATTTTCTAAGACAGTTTTGACAACAGTATCATCCAAATGGCGAATAAAACTTTCATTATCTTCCATAAGGAGTAATAGCGGCTTTATCAATTCATATACGATGATCTCACCTTTCGGGCTTATCGAGTAGTTCATGAAATTCAGTTGGTCTTTCTTCAGGAAACCCGACTTTTTTAAAAAGTTGATAATCATCATTATGTTGTGTGAAAAAACTTCTTTTTTCCACGTTTTTTCATAATCGGGATACAAAGATTCAGTGATTCCCTCTATGGTTACCGAACCGCTTGATTTGAACATTTTTTTGATTTCGGATATTACCGACATAATAAGAAATTTCTGAGGAAACTCAATATTTTCATCCAGATTTTTTTCGCCTTGGACATAATGGATCTGACCTCTTTTCACGGCAGAAGCAATTTGGATCACTCCTTGCGTATCCATAAATTTTAAAGCAACCCGAATTGTGTGAGGATTCAGATCCGGAAAAGTCTTGGCCAAGGTATGGGCGTTGATTTTTTCACCTTTATGATCATTGAGATATGCCAATATTTTTGCCCTGATAGTGGGAGATCTTTTGTCATTTTTGTTTACGTCTTTACTGTTACTGGCTGTTTGGCCGAAAATCGGATATATAGGAATATCACTATGGAGATGCTCGAAATTCAAAGCGATCGCCGCCGCTCGGACTCCAAATTTTCGGCCGATATCTGTCAAGGCAAAGCCGACCGGCGGCTCACCCGATTCAGGGTTTGTTTTAAAAACTTTCGCGACAAGGCCGACCGCCTCAAGACTATATTCGCAGTATCGGGCAACGGATGTTGGGTTGATATTGTCGAAAAGGGTGCCAGATCCAGCGACAGTTTTTCTAAAGCGTTCAACTAGCTCTAGTGTTGGCAAGTAAGCAGCATAGGATAAGAGTATTGTCAGTAGAGACTTCGGGCCGGAGTTTATCGCACCGCTCAATATCGTCCCCGCTCTCTCCATCGGTTCCGTCGGGAAAGAAGTATCAATGGTTTCATATGCAAATTCACCGTTTGGAGTTAATGACTTCGGCGGCTGAGGTTTTGGTTGATAATTACTAAATTCTATTGAATTCATCTCTCAATATTGTACTTTTTTATATTCCAATTAATAGGGAATCTACAGTTGCTGAAAAATGATTTTTAATAAAATTTTTCATCCACAACTATTCAAAAATATTTTATTTATAATTTCTTAATGCTGTTAATTGTATTTTCGATAATTATTTTCTTCTTGTTTTTCATTATTTCTAAAAAAACAGTTAGCTTAGGTTTGCCTGTCATCGTTTTACTAGCTTTATTCGTCAGAATTACTTCTATTTTGCTTTTCATAAATGCATCAAATTTCGATCTAAGCTCCTATAAAATTATCGGAGCCTTAATTTTAAACCATATAAATATTTATCCATATTACGCAAACCTTCATCACCCATATCTGCCCTTTTTTTTATATATTGAGGCGCTTGCCTTATACTTACAAAAATTTATAAATCCAATATTATTTTTAAAAATTATATTTGCCATATTTGATATTGGAATTTTACTTGTACTTTACTATCTGTCCGGAGGAAAAAAACAAGTTGCCGCGCTTTACGCTTTTAATCCTATTTCCATACTTGTCGTTTGTGTTCACGGCCAGTTCGATACGATTCCTCTGTTTTTCTTTATACTGTCAATTTTTTTACTTCGAGCAAAAAAAGATTTTCTAGCCGTTCTTTTTTATTCTTTCTCAATACTAACAAAGACTTGGCCAATTTTATTTTTTGCTCCGTTTCTGAAAAAAATTAGAAAAAAGTGGCTGTTCCTGTTCGTTTCTATTTTTCCAATAATTTTCGTCATTCTTTATATATATTTGTTCGAACTTAACATACGAGGTGTAAGGAATATGTTCTGGACATTTAGAAGTTACTATGGAGTGTTGGGTTGGGGAATTGGCAAAATATTAGTCGCATTTAAAATGAGAATGGATGCGATATCGACTAAGTTGGTGATTGATTTAATTTTGTTGACTTATGTAATTATTTCTCTTCTATATAAAGAGAGGAGAGTCATTAAGGGGTTTTTAATTACTATTTTACTTTTTTTTATAATGTCTCCGACTTATGGTCTTCAGTGGCTTCTTTGGCCATTACCTTTTTTACTTCTCATCAAACCCAAATTCTGGGAAATGTATGTATTGTTGGTAACAATATGTTTGACGACTGCATTTTATGGGGAAATATATAAAATTTCCATAACAATCGCTAATACACTTACTTCCTTGGAATTAATTTTAATTTGGTGTCTAATAATAGTCATCGCCAAAAGCGAAATTGCCAGAAATTGATTTTCCCCAAACTTCGCACGCAGCGATAAAGCTTTAATCACCAGGTATCAGCTTTGAAATTTCTTTGAGCCTATTTTTGTGTTCCAATGTCCTGTTAATTTTTGACTGCAGTTTTTCAATTTTGCTATCAACAGACAACATTGGGTAAAGAGAAAGATATTGGGCTCCTGAAAAAAGTGCGACAAAATATACCGCGTCAGAAATTAATTTTAAGGGATGAAGTACTACATAGGAAAATCCCGTCAGGGTTACCCCTAAATAAGTCACAATTAAAGGTAATTCTGCCAACAGAAGTTTTTTCTGATGTTTTTGTCTTAGGAAAACGATTTTATCAAGCTTTTCTATATTCCCATACAAATGTTCTTTATTCATTGGATTTATTCACGTTAATTATATCACTTTGGCTTAATTTGACTTTCTTGATCAATTCCTTTATAGTAGAAATATGATTAAAAAAGCCGTATTTTTTACGGGGTTATTTTTGTTCTTATGCCTTGTAAACGTATATCTCATTGAGAAGGCCTATTCAGTTGAGGCGAGACAAGCCAGGATTCAAAGAATTCTTGCCGAAATACAAAATAACAACCAAAAACAATTTAGCATATCGGCCGCTCCCGATGTTCTGGGTGTTGAAACGGGAGTAGGCTTCGCCGATAGCCGAGCTGCCAATCTCAAGGCTTTTTTTAGAAAATACAATTCTCCTCTTTATGATTACGCCGACCAAATAGTTCAAGTTTCTGATAAGTATCGTTTCGACTACCGTCTTCTTCCGGCTATTGCCATGCAAGAGTCGAATTTATGTCGAGTTATACCGGATAATTCATACAATTGCTGGGGATGGGGAATTTATGGCAACACGATTACTCGTTTCAACTCTTACGGGGATGCGATTGATACCATAGCAAAAGGGATTAGCGAACAATATATACAAAAAGGCCTCGTTACCGCTTCGATGATTATGCAGAAATATACCCCTTCTTCAAACGGAAGCTGGGCTTACGGAGTAAATACTTTCCTAAAAGCGCTCGAATAAGCCACGACGTTTATTGAACTGATCTTGAGGTCTGAAGTTCCTGGGAGAGGGAATACTGAGTACCCTGTTTTTTACTTCGTGCGGCAAAAAGCGATCCTCTTTTTTTCTTTTTTGACATCAACGCTTCCAACCACGTCCTCGATTCACCTACCTTGGCCCTTATTTGACGTATAAGCTCCAGTACGACTTCAAGAAATCTTATGTGATAGATTCCCGGTTTTTCCGGAAGTTCGTTGACCGTCAGTTTTTCAACGTCTTTCACTTCTGATAAGAGGCTCGAATTTTCTCTTTTCAAAGCGTCTATTTCCCTTTTTATGAGTTCTGTCAACTCTTGGATTTTTCTTTTGATTAGAGTCGTTTCCGAATATTCGGTATAGCTGAAGACTTGGCCTTCTTTCTTTTTTGGAGTTTTTTTGAGTTTTGCCAAGTTCTCTGGGGTCAACAGTTCATCGTTATTATCCTCTTCGTAATTTCCAAAAAACTGGTCCAACATACCGCCCCCGAAGTCGCCTAAGTTTTCCAGCGGATTTTTATTTTTATTTTTCTGACCCTTTAGAGTTGAATTTATACCACTCATTTTGCCTCAATTATACTATAGGGCAATTAGGAAGTCAATGGTCTTTTGTTTTCTAAGGATGGTTGCATAATAGTAGCTATTGGCCTCAGCCAATTTTTTTTCTTTTTCGTCTTTTATATTGACAAAGAGCTTGTCAAGTTCATCTTTTTCAACTTTTATATTTTCTTTATCCGCAACCTCGGAAAGTATAAATTCCAGTTTATAGGTATCTTCGATTTCTTTTCTGAACTGTGCTTTTAGGCTATCCATGGTTAAATTTTTTGATTTGAGGTAAGAATCGGTAGTCAAGCCGATTTTTTGAATGTCATCGACAAGCTTCGTAAGCCTATGATTGACTTCTTCCTCCATGATAAGATCGGGAATCTCGATTTTTGATGATTTCATCAGGGCTTCAAGAACTTCATTGATAAGGTGACTTTTTTTGTCTGAATCGTCCTTGGGATTTTTTTCTTTACCCGGAACCCAAATATCATCGGCCTTATGCTTTGACTTTAATTCTTTTATGGCTTTTTTGTAATCACCGAGCTCAATTGATGGTTTTTCGCAAACGACAATCTTGATCTTCCAGTCTTCGCCTTCTTTGGCAGACAAAAGATCGACTTTCGGGGAAACAATCGGACGAAGACTCTCTTTTTTTACAATTTCTTCATAAATTTTCGGGAGAATCGCTTGGATCATATCTTGGTAGGTTCTTTCTTGAGTGATGTGCTTTCTGGCGATATCCGAAGGAACCTGACCTTTCCGGAAGCCATCAACGACCAATTCTTGTTGAAGACGTTTGAAAGCCGTAACGGCTTCTTTTTTTATGTCCTCTTTCGGTATCGTCAGAGTAAACTCTGTCGTTGATTTCGGTAGTTTTTTAGATTCGTATTTATACATCTTACAGTTTTATAATTGTACAGGATTTACGGAAGAAAACAACGGGATTTTATCTTCTTCACTTTTGAATTGACTTTCGAACCAATTAACCCTTGAGGCCCAGGTTGGACTGGTTGAATATATGGGGCCGATTTCCCAGACGGTTTTTGCGCCTTTATCAATATAATTTTCCTTAATTCCCGAAGCGACCGTGTCAATCGCCGAAGACCAATCGTTAAATTTGATGTATCCGCCACCCCAGCCAAAGGGGTTATAAGAATCTGGGTATATGAATTGACCGAAAGTTGATTCTAGTCCGGCAATGGATGGAAGGAGATAACAGTCTATTTGGTATTTTTTGCAGGCGGCTAAAAAGGAGTCCGCCTCGCCAACCATGGGAGAGTTATATTTTTTGAATATCGCCATGATGGCCATTCTTTTTTTATAGTCGTCGATCGATTGATTACTTTCCTGAAGCGATTGATTGACATAGGCGAGTGACGCCGAGGTACCGGCCAAATTTTCGTCGGCAAATACCTTTCCGGTAAACAGCAAAAAAAGACCTGTAACAAGTATCATTTGGATTATCTTTTTCATAAAAAAAATCCTAAAGCTTTTCGAGAAAATCTGAAAAACCTTAGGATCTGGTTGTATTATAACATATTGCTATAGGAAAGTCAATAATTCGTAGCAATTACCTATAGAATATATACTTTTTCGATGATGGCCGATAAATGACCAATTTAAATTCGTAATCGGTAATTGATATTGTGAAATTGCTTTATAATAGACGAATGAAAAATATGACTTTTTATAGCTACAGCTTTGGCTGTCGCGTGAACGAGGCTGAAAAAGAAGAAATCGACCGGAAAATGATATCTTTAGGATATAACTTTAACGATGTTAATTCTGACATTATTATCGTCAATAGTTGTTCTGTCACCAACAAGGCTCAACGTGAAGCTAGGCAATATATATTTCAAATGAAGAAAAAACACCCAAATGCTAAGATTGTCGTCACCGGCTGCGCCGCTACCTATTGGTTGAAAAATTCTCAGACAAAGGCAGTTCCGGCCGATTTGATTGTGGACAATATCAACAAGGAGTATTTAACTGAAATCATCAAAAAAAGGTTTTCGCAGCAATCCGGATTCCACCCAGGAGACGGAACCGGGACAACAAATAAATTCATAGGGTCGGGGAGAGTCATGATCAAAATCCAGGACGGCTGTCAACGTTTTTGCACCTTTTGTATTGTGCCTTATTTGAGAGGCATGCCTCAGTCGGAAAAAATTAAAAATTTAAAGTTAAAAATCAAACAATATGAAGGAAAAGTAAGCGAGGTCATCCTGACCGCTATCAATACACAAGCATTCGGATACGATACCGGGGAAAAATTCGTTGACCTTTTGAAAGCCGTCATTGATAATACTAATATACCAAGAATAAGCCTTGGTTCGGTTCATCCATGGAGTCTGGACACATCTTTCTTTGAATTTTACGAAAGATATAAGAATAAAAAAAGACTGGTGAATTTTTTTCACGTTCCGCTTCAGTCTGGGTCGAATAAAATGTTGAATCTTATGAAACGAGGCTACACGAAAGAAGAAATGCTAGATAAATTGGAGAAACTACGAGGATTGAATGAGAATACTCTTTTGGCAACCGATATTATCGTCGGATTCCTGGAAGAAACCGATGCGGATTTCAAGGAAACCTATGATTTTCTTGAAAAATCTCCCATAGACAAATTTCACGTCTTTAGATTCTCCAAAAGGAGTAAGACGGCTGCCGACTACATGGCCAAAAGACTCACAGAACCATCGTCAAAAGAAAAAGAGGCCAGAGCGCTGGCTTTAATAGAACTAAGTAGACAGAAGCTAAATAAATTCATGGCCAAAAACGTCGGGAGAACTACAAAAGCCTTATTTTTGGAAAAAGTTGTCCGAGGATTTCAAGAGGCACTACTAGATAATCAACTGCCAATCTATGTCGATGTGAAAGGCCGAAAACCCGCTTTCGGAATGGAAGAGGTAAGGGCGAAAATAAGAGACGTTGAAATTGTTGATTTCAAAAAAGGGCAATTGTTTGGTAAAATTGTATAGTTTGAATGGACGGTTAGCTCAGTTGGCTAGAGCGTTACATTGACATTGTAAAGGTCACAGGTTCAAGTCCTGTACCGTCCACTTGAAATTTAAATAATTGGCAGTAGAATTAACGTATGAAAATGATTTTTAACAGAACTACCACTACCATCTCCTAGTTTAAGGAGGGTTAGTGTTTTGGCATGAGACCATCCCTCCGAAAGGAGGGTTTTTTTATGCCAAAACAACTGTTTAAAATTATATAATCAAATAAATATGGAAAATAAAAAATTGGACGAACTAAGACATTCTTGTGCTCACTTGTTTGCCGCTGCAATCACGAACTTGTATCCTGAGGTAAAAATC